>JAFUAR010000299.1 GCA_017460585.1 Clostridia bacterium | reverse complement strand
GGGTTGCTCGGTTGGTTCCTCGCTAGGCTCCAATGTCGACTCGATAATAGATTCTTCCGTGGGTTCCTCAGTTGGCTCGACTGTCGGTTCCACTGTCGGTTCTGCCGTAGGCTCTTCGGTGGGTTCTTCGCTAGATTCCGCAGTCGGTTCGGCTGTGGGTTCCTCGCTAGGCTCTGCCGTAGGCTCGACGGTCGGTTCCTCACTAGGCTCAACTGTCGGTTCCACTGTCGGTTCGATAGTCGGTTCTGCCGTGGGTTCAACTGTAGGTTCTTCCGTAGGCTCTACTGTCGGTTCTGCTATAGGCTCAACGGTAGGTTCTTCTGTCGGCTCTGCTGTGGGCTCGACGGTAGGTTCTTCTGTCGGCTCTACTGTCGGCTCTACTGTCGGCTCAACGGTGGGTTCTTCTGTCGGCTCTACTGTCGGCTCTACTGTCGGCTCTACTGTCGGCTCTACTGTCGGCTCAACGGTAGGTGCTTCCGTTGGCTCTGCCGTAGGTTCTTCTGTAGACTCTTCTGTGGGTTCTACAGTAGGCTCTACAGTCGGTTCCTCGCTGGGTTCCACAGTGGGCCCCTCGCTGGGTTCCACAGTCGGTTCGACGGTCGGTTCAATCGTCGGTTCTGCCGTGGGTGCCTCTGTCGGTTCTCTTGTCGGTTCCTCAGTAGGTTCTGCCGTCGGCTCCTCCGTGGGTTCTGCTATGGGTTCTACAGTAGGTTCTGCCGTGGGTTCCTCCGTGGGTTCTACTGTTGGCTCTTCTGTCGGCTCAACGGTAGGTGCTTCCGTATGCTCTGCCGTCGGTTCCTCTGTTGGTTCTTCCGTCGGCTCCTCGGTGGGTTCTTCAGTCGGCTCCGCCGTAGGCAGCACGACTGCCCGTACCAGCATAATCACAATCGTTTGCCCATCGGCGCGAATTGCAAGCGGCGCTTCGTCGAAGCTCTCGAGGGCGTAAATGGCAAAATCATCCTCGTCCTCCAGCGCTTCCACTCGAATCAGCTTGTCGGGAATTTCGTCGTCCGCCAGCTGCTCGACCTTCTGAATGTCGTTCAGCTCGAGCTTCAGCTTTTTCAGCACCTCGCTAAGCAGCACGGGGTTCTTCTCGCCCACGGTATATTTGGGCGCTTCTTCCTCGAATGCGTCGCTTTGCTCCACATCGTCCGGCGCGTCGACGTTCGGCGCTTCGACGATCTCGTCCTCCTCCGTGCGCTCGGGGCGCGTCTGGAAGCACGCCGCGGTATGCACGTGCAGCGCGCAGGTCAGCTCGCCGTCCTCATTGTAGCAGTTCTCATCGTGCTCGTGATCGTATTCATAGCCGCAATCGGGCACGCGCTCCAGCGTGTCCGCCAGCAGCTTGAGCTGATTCATCGTGGCGATCAGCACCAATACGGACAGCATCGCCACCCATCGTTTCATCAGGCGCTTCCGCCGCGCCGCGCTCAGGCTCTTTTCCAGCCCCGCGCGCCAGTTGCTTCTTTCATCCACGGCAGATTCGCCTCCTTTCATGTCTCCTATGCGGTCCAAATTCCGAATTTGACCACACCTCTGACCATAATTCAACAAGTTTATTATATCACTTTGCGATCAACTTTTCCATGTCACGGCGTGCTGTCGATAGGATTTCCCTATGAGCGCACATTCCCGTCACAAAAATCGTTACCATATACCCACGGGAGTGTCGAAGGTCGCAACCTTCGACGTTTAGCGGCGTGTACGCCGCGAGGGCGCGGACCAAGTGTCCGCTTCCTTGCAGGTTTTGCGCCCATCTATGGACAATCCCCCTAAAATGGGCTATACTGAATGCAAAAGCATACCAACCGCATTGGAGGACGAGCCCCATGAAGCACCTGATTCCATCGATCATATTCGCGCTCATCGCGCTGCTGACGCTGTGCGCCGCCTTGGCGGAGCCCACGGAGCCGATCGCCGAATATAGCGAGGTCGCACCTGTGGAAGCGACCGAAAATATGGACGCGTTCGAGGCTTCGGAAGTTCCCGCTTTGCCGGATCCAATCCAATTGACGCTGTCCATTCCCGACGCGACGCTGACCCACGGCGTCTATCTCATTCGCGGCGACAGTGCGAAGATTGAATGGGCAGCCAGCGGCGAGGTGCAGGGCTACGCCTTTGTAGTGCGCAACGAAGCCGGCGAGGTCATTTGGGATCCGGGCAGGGCGGTTCAAAACACCTCCGCCGAGATCGAGCGGGGCGCGTATTTCGCCGCGGGCAAGGTCTATCGCTTCGAGCTGAGCGCGCAGCCCTCCGGCGCGCAAACCGTCATTCGCTTTACCTTCTGCGCCCACCGCGAGGAAATTTGGACGCGCGTGGACGCCCCGTGGGTGCCCAACGACGACGGCAGAACCCACAGCCGCACCGGCGAGCTCTATCAGGAAAGGGACTGCCTGGTATGCGGCGCGACGCTCTCCTCCACGCCGACCGGAAAAATCGCCACCGAGACGCGCAGCCATCGCTTTGTCAACGGCGTATGCAGCGTGTGCGGCGCGAAAAACGCCTGCGCGCACCCCAGCGGCAGCTACACCCGCGTCACCCGCGAGGGCGAATACAAGGACAGCGGCGACGGCAAGCACCAATTCACGGGGCGGGAATACACCGTGATCACCTGCCTGATCTGCGGGCAGGAGATCGCCCGCAGCGAAAATACGGCGACCGCCTCGCTCCCTCACAGCTTCGTCAACGGCGCCTGCGAGCAGTGCGGCGCGAAGAACACCTGCGCGCACGCCCACGTAAGCCCCGACCCGTGGATTGACGGCGTGTATCGCGACGACGGCGACGCCACCCACACCATTACCGGCACCAAGTATGAAGACACCGTCTGCGACGACTGCGGCGAGCTGCTCGCCCGCGCGTGGCAGGGCGATTCCGTGAGCGAAACCTACTACCACTATTACGGCGCCGACGGCAAGGACGCGGCTTGCCGCGTGTGCGGGCACGTCAAACCCGCCACCGCGCCCAAAAAGGTGGCGCTGAGCCCCTCCGGCACGCTGCGGCTCTCTCTGGGCGAAACGCTGACGCTCCACGCGGTGTTCACCCCATCGGACGCTTCGGCGGCGCTCACGTGGAGCTCCTCCAAGCCCTCCGTGGCGACGGTGGACGCGACCGGCGCGGTCACCCCCATCGCCGAGGGCAAGACCAAGATCAGCGTCGCGACCTCCAATAAGAAGAAGGCGACCGTCACCGTGCAGGTGGTCGACCCCAACCGCGTGACCAAGATCGCCTTTGCGCAGAAGACCGCGACGGTCGCCAAGGGCGAAACCATACTCCTCACGCACGCGCTCACCCCCGCCGCCGCGGACGCCTCCACCCTGCGCTGGACCAGCGCCAAGCCCGCCGTGGCGACGGTGGACGCGACTGGCGCGGTGACCGGCGCGGCGGAGGGCAAGGTGAAGATTACCGTTTCCGCGCCCAGCGGCAAGAAGGCGACCGTTACCGTAAACGTAATCGACCCCAAAAAGCCCGACGGCGTGCGCTTTGCGCAGAGCACGCTCACCCTGAAGGCGGGCGAAACGTTGGCGCTGCAGCCCGCGCTCTCCCCCGCCACCGCCGAGGCGACATACGCGTGGAAGAGCGCCAAGCCCAAGATTGCCAGCGTAGACGCGAACGGCACGGTGACCGCCGTTTCCAAGGGCAAGGCGAAAATTACCGTAACCACGCACAACAAGAAAAAGGCGACCATCACCATAGTCGTCACGGATTGATTGGGAGATAGATGCAAAAGGACTGCCGCGCGGGGCAGTCCTTTTCAGTATGTTGACAAAGTCAACATACTGGAAGACCGTTTAGAAAGCCTGCAGGCCAAGGAAGCAGACTTTGTAGATGAGGGAGCTTACTAAAACGTAAGTGACCGATTCCGCAAGGTCTGTTGACGCAGGAAGCAAGAGAATCGTCGTTTTCGGCGATTCTTATGCGGTTGCGGGCTTGATCAGCGGTCTGAAAAAGGACTGCCGCGCGCGGCAGTCCTTTTCGTTGGATATATTCGTTCATGCGCCGAAATCCCTTTCCATCTCAGCGCGAAGCTGCGCCGCCGAAATCGTGCGTCCGGCGTCGATATCGGTCATGCCCTTTTGAATTTCCGCATCGAATTGTTCCTTCGTTATATAATCCATTCGCAAAACCATATTCCTTCCCCGCGCCCCTTTCTATCCTTCCCGCTCTACATAGTACCCCACCGCTCGCAGCGCCGCCACGGCTTGGGGGAGCGCTTTCTCGCGCACCAGCACGTAGTCGGTATTGTAAGTGGATACCGCGAATATGCTCACCTGCGCCTGTGCCAGCACGCCCGCGATTTGCGCCAGTATGCCGGTGAGCGAAAAATCCAGCACGCCGGACACATACAGCGCGCGCCAGCCGTCCTCCCGCGCGAGGGTGCGCAGGGGCGCGCGCCGCGTTTCGCACACGATGGAGCATTCCTTCGGCGTGCGCGCCAAAAACCACACGCCCTCGTTCAAATCCACTTCTGAAAAATCCGCCGCCTTGCACACCGTCAGTTGCTCGGGCAGCACCGCAAGCGGGGGCAGCTCCTTTTGCGCCATGCGCTTCCCTCCTGTTTCCATAAGATTACGCCCAGTGTACCACACGCGCTAGGGCGGGGTCAAGGCGGCGCATTTTCGTTTAGTATTCCTTAACTTCCAAGCGCATTTATTGACTACATCATATTTTAACACGTTAGATATCCCCTTCCTATTGACAAAGGGGGATTCGGATGGTTTAATATTAACCGTTTCTGTGTTTAATTATTTTAAACTTCCATATATGGAAAAGAGGCGTAATTTTCGTGGATATCGGCAATAGGCTGCGCCAGCTTCGGCTGCGCCGCGGTCTCACGCAGGAGGAGCTTGCGGACCGCTGCGAGCTGTCTAAGGGCTTTATTTCACAGCTGGAGCGCAATCTCACCACCACCACGGTGGCGACCCTGCTGGACATACTGGAATCGCTGGGCACGGACGCGCAAACCTTTTTCAGCGCCAGCGAAAACGAAAAGCTCTCCTTCGGCGAGGACGATATATTCGTAAAGGAAGACCCCGAGGGCATGAAGGGCGGCATACGCTGGCTCATTCCCTCCGCGCAGAAGAACCGCATGGAGCCGATTTTGGCGGAGCTGGGTCCGGGCGGAGAGACCGCCATGGACGACCCGCACGAGGGCGAGGAGTTCGGCTACGTATTGAGCGGCGTGGTGAAGCTGATTGTGGGCGACCGCAGCGTGCGCGTAAAGAAGGGCGAAAGCTTCTACTTTAAGACCACCGCGCCCCACCGGCTGGTGAACGCGGGCAAAACCCCCGCAAAGGTGCTGAGGGTCTCCGACCCGCCTTCCTTCTAATAAAAACGGAAAACCATGAGGTGGTATGATGGTACAGGATACGCGTTTGATCGAGATCAAGGGCATCAGCAAGAGCTTTGGCGAAACCAAGGTGCTGCACAGCATCGATCTGTACATTCGCAAGTGCGAATTCGTCACGCTGCTGGGTCCCTCCGGCTGCGGCAAGACCACGCTGCTGCGCATACTGGGCGGGTTTGAAACGCCGGACGAGGGCGAGCTGCTGTTCGAGGGCGCGGACCTGCTGAGCGTGCCGCCCTACAAGCGCCGCATCAACACCGTATTTCAGAAATACGCGCTGTTTTCCCACCTGAACGTATTTGACAACATCGCCTTCGGGCTCAACCTCAAGGATCCGGAGGCGCTCGGCGTAAAGACGCGCCGCCAAATGAAGGAGGAGGTCGCCCGCCGCGTGCAGCGTATGCTCAAGCTGGTGAAGATGGAGGGCTACGAGAAGCGCTCCATCGACCAGCTCTCCGGCGGACAGCAGCAGCGCATCGCCATTGCCCGCGCGCTGGTGAACGAGCCGGAGGTGCTGCTGCTGGACGAGCCGCTCGGCGCGCTCGATTTGAAGCTGCGCAAGGAGATGCAGTTGGAGCTCAAGACCATGCAGCAGCAGCTGGGCATTACCTTTATTTACGTAACGCACGATCAGGAAGAGGCGCTCACCATGTCCGATACCGTGGTGGTAATGAACGGCGGGCGCATTCAGCAAATCGGCGAGCCCAAGCGCATTTACGACGAGCCAAAGAACGCCTTCGTAGCGGACTTCATTGGCGAAAGCAACCTGTTAGACGGCGTGATGCGCGAGGACTTCCTAGTGGAAATGCTGGGCGAGGAATTCGAGTGCGTGGACGAGGGCTTTGCGCCCAACGAGCCGGTGGACGTGGTGGTGCGCCCCGAGGACGTCATGATTGTGGGCGAGGACGTGGGTATGCTGACCGGCGTGGTCGAGAGCGTAATATTCAAGGGCGTGCACTACGAAATGATGGTCAACAGCGGCTCGATGCGCTGGAAGGTGCACTCCACCTCCATGCAGCCGGTGGGCAGTCGGGTCGGCATGAGCATTGTGCCATTCAACATTCACATTATGCACAAGGAGGGGTGACGCATGAAGCGCTCATGGTACGCGGGACCCTACGCGCTGTGGATGCTGCTGTTCACGGTGTTTCCCCTGATCTTCGTGTGCTACTACGCGTTCACCACGAAGGCGGGCGATTTTACCACCGCCAATCTCACGCGCATTATCACCTATTATCCGGTGCTGCTGGACAGCCTGCGCCTTTCGGTGTACTGCACGCTGCTGTGCCTGCTGATCGGCTATCCCGCCGCGTGGTTCATGGCGGGGCGCGAGTTTTCGCGCAACAAGAGTCTGGCGGTGCTCATACTGCTGCCCATGTGGATGAACTTTCTGCTGCGCACCTACGCCATGATGACGCTGTTTGAAAACAACGGCGTGCTCAATACGCTCTTTGCCGCGGTGGGGCTGCCCAAGCAAACCATGATCGGCACCGAGGGCGCGGTGCTGGTGGGCATGGTATACAACTTTCTGCCGTTTATGATACTGCCCATTTACACCGTGCTCAAGAAGCTGGACGCGCGCGTGATCGAGGCGGCGGAGGATTTGGGCGCGAACCCGCTGCGGGTCATGACCCGCGTGGTCATTCCCCTGTCGGTGCCCGGCATTGTTTCGGGCGTCACCATGGTGTTCATGCCCGCGGTGACCACCTTCGCCATATCGCGCCTCATGTCCTCGGGCACGATTTACCTCATGGGCGATATGATTGAGGAATACTTCATTTCCATGAACAACCGCAACGTGGGCTCCGCCATGTCGCTGGTGATGATGGTGCTCATTCTCATATCCATCGGTCTACTGCGCAAGGTAGACCCCGAAGGGCAGGGAGGCGGATTATGGTGAACGCGCGCCGCGGCTCAAAGCTGCTCAAGGGAACGTATCTGGCGGTCGTGCTGGCGTTTCTGTACGTGCCCATTGTGGTAATGATCGCGCTGAGCTTCAACGCCAGCGTATCCCGCGCGGAGTGGACGGGCTTCACCTTCGGCTGGTACGCCAAGCTGTTTCACAGCGAGGCGATCATCGCGGCGCTGCGGGTCACGCTGGAGGTCGCCGTGCTGGCGACCATCATATCCACGGTGATCGGCACGCTGGGCGCCATCGGCATTCACTCCATGAAGAAGGGCTGGGCGAACCTGCTCATCAACGTGAGCTACCTGCCCATGACCACGCCGGATATCGTGACCGGCGTAAGCCTCATGCTCATGTTCATATTCGTGAAGCTGCCGCTGGGCAAGGGCACCATGCTGATGGCGCACATCGCCTTCGACACGCCCTACGTTCTGTTTTCGGTGATGCCCCGCCTCCAGCAGATGAACCCCAACCTGTACGAGGCGGCGCTCGATTTGGGCTGCCACCCGGCGAAGGCGCTGTACAAGGTCATCGTTCCGGAGATCTCCCCGGGCATATTCACCGGCGCGCTGCT
>JAFUAR010000298.1 GCA_017460585.1 Clostridia bacterium | reverse complement strand
GAGCTTGCGCTCGACGCATTCTACGGAGGCATAAAATGATTTGAGATCGATCGCGACGTACTGATGATTCATGATTCTTTGCCTCCTTTTGCCGCATGGGAATGCGAATGAATGATTTGGTAATGCCTGCATATTAACACATTTGATTTCGATCTTCAATCCAAAACGGCGTGGGCGGGATGATTTTACCGCCTGTTCGCTCATCGATGGCGGGATACCTCCTGCCATGGTGATTGCTTTAAAATATTTAGCGGCGCAATATCTCCTGTTAGAAACGCGTTCGATGAGAGATCTTTAAAAGATAAGAAGGATAGATAACAATTACTTAATTTGCGAATCTGGGGCGTGTAGTATAATGAACAAAGAATTCCCTAGGGAGGTTTCGCCGCAGCATGAATTCCTGGATTGACCTTGCCGGAAAAATGATCGATTTGGAGCATATAACAACTTATCAGATTATTCGGACAAACTACGTATTTCGTCCAGCTTTTACCGAAACAAAGCGTCCGCTGATCGGAAGGAAATATGTTTTTTCTCATGCGATTCCTTATGGGGTGATCGTAGATCGTCAAGGTCATATTTCCGCAATTGAACAAGCGAAAGCGGCAAATGTGGGGGAGGCTGTTTTTCAAGAGATCGCCAATGGCGTTGTGGGCGCACTGTCGAATATCTTTAACTGGAACAATATCAATAGAAAAGTTCTCACTTTGATAGATACTTCCGGTAGACCATTTAAGGCGAGATTGGATGAAATACCCGCCCAAATTGAAACTTGCGAAGGTCAACGAATAGATGTGTTTAAAGGCGATGAGCTTTATAACCGGATCGGTGCGAATATTGCTCCTGAAATACGGATTGTAGAGGCATTGGTCATATCATTCAAAGATAATACCAAAACTGCGATTTTTGGTAGTGGTATAGATACATGGGATGTTCGTACGGTATATGAAGGGCTGAAAAAAGCGCACACGCAAATGATCAGTCTATCGCAACCCGCTCAAAAGGGGGTTCAGCTGCCCAATCTAGCTCTTCCTAATATTCATTTTCCGGCAATTCAGTTGCCGTTTCGGCAAACGAAAAAAGCTCCGGAAGAAGAGGAGGAACGTTGATTAAAGAATGTTAGTCTCTAAAAACGGCGATAGGGGCAAACCAGATACTAAAATAAGGCTGTTGCAGCGAATTGCATGGATGGTACCATAGACTCGAAAGAAAGCACGATCGATATGAAAAACCCCGCCTGATCAATTCAGACGGGGCGTGGCGGAAGCGGTGGGATTCGAACCCACGTGCCCTTTCGGACAACCGCATTTCGAGTGCGGCTCGTTACGACCACTTCGATACACTTCCATATTTTCTACCTATTGGCTTTTTGAAACCCAACAATAGTAATTATACCATTTTTCGCTTTTTCCTGTCAACCCAAATGAATTCGTTTTACTTTTTCTCAATGTGAAACCCGTATGACAACATTTTAAACCTTCGGCTATCTCCATTGACATTCGTATAAGGCTGGGTTAAACTTGATTATGAATCTCTATGGTACTTGGGGAGGATTGCAATGCAAAAGGGTTATAAGCGCGAAGGACGGGGAATGGCCGTGTTGCGCTGCTTTATCGGTATCTTTATCGTCATTATATTGATATTGCTGGCATATTTTTTGCTTCGCATGGATTATTCCGATAAGCTTACGGAGGAATCATTGAATGCCATGCGCGATTATGTAGTGACGACGCCGACACCCGAACCGACTCAGGGAGTGGTGCTCGCCCTTGCGGATGCGACAGATGCGCCGACGGACGCGGAGGGAGGCCCTGCGGCGGATGCGCCGACCTATTTTGACCCGACTACGCCGCAGGCGACTCCGATTATGACGCCCACGCCTACGCCGACTGCGACGCCCGTCGCTACGCCGATTCCTAGCGATATGATTGCCAAGACGACGAAGGATAAGCCGAAGCTGGGCGAGGAATCGACCTACGATGTGCGCGTGGGGATTACGCGCTTTGAGCGCGCGGCGGCAAATGAAAATAAGGTGATCGTGCTGGAGGGATACGCCTATATCAATAACGAACAGTACGATGGCAGCACTGGCGCGGTTTATATGATACTGCGGCAGGATGGCAGTAGCCATTACTTTGTCGCCGAAGCAAATTGCATTGATGGAATTTCCGGTATTGCGCATACGGACGCAATCTGTGCCAATCCTTCCATGAGTGATTGGCGGGCGATTGTAGATGTGAGCGATTTCCCCGACGATGTGTATACCGTTGGCGCGGTGGTGGGCTGTAAGGTTAAAGGAAAAATGCAGTACGCCTATACCCGTATGGGCTCGGATACCACGTTTACTGTGCTGAACGGTCAGGTGCTGGGCAGCGTTTCGGTCGGCTCCGAGGCGTCGGTAGAAGCCGCGTTTGCAAACGCTGGAAGCGAAGTGACGGAAGAAACGCCTGCGGCTGAATTGCCGTTTGAAGAAGTGATAGAAATGCCGACCGAGGAGAGCGAGCTTCCAATCGAGACGCAAGCGCCTTCTATTACGGTTGGATAGTCGGAATAATCGATAGAGAAGACCCCACTGCGGGTCTTTCTTTTTGGGAGGAATGCGCGTGAAGTTGTTTACATCGGACAGGACGTTTTATCGTTCATTTTGGGTGTTGACCGTTACGCTCATGCTGGAGCAGGCGGTCATACTCAGCGTTAATTTGGCGGATAATATCATGTTGGGGCGATTCGAGGAGCATGCTCTGGCAGGAGTAGCCGCAGTCAATCAGATTCAATTTGTCTTGCAGCAGGTTGTATATGCCGTGTCCAATGGCATGATTATATTGGGCAGCCAGTATTGGGGGCAGGGCAGGGTAAGTGAAGTGCGTCAGTTCGCCGCTATCGCGATGCGCGTCGCGCTGCTGATTACCCTTGCGCTCTTTATCGCAGTTAGTATAGCGCCAGTGCAGGCGCTTCGACTGTTTACACCCGACGCGCTCATTATTGAGCAGGGTGTGCGGTATCTTTCAATTATTCGTTTCAGCTATGTTTTTTTCGGAATTACCGCGATTTTGCTGGGCACGCTTCGAATTGCCGAATCCGTGCGCATCGCGCTGGTCGTGTCGCTCATATCGCTGCTCATCAATTGCTCGATCAATTACGTGCTGATATTTGGGCACTTTGGTTTTCCAACCATGGGCGTACAAGGCGCGGCGATCGGCACACTGATCGCTCGCGTAATAGAATGCGGTATTGTGGCTATTTTCGCGCTTCAGCGCGAGGAACGCATTCGTTTGAGAATCAAAGATTTCTTTCAGTTCAACGTCGCGCTGCTGCGGGATTTTGTGCGCGTTGCTACACCCGTAATTCTAACCCAATTGCTATGGGGCGTATCCAATGCCCTGCAAACGGTCATATTGGGGCATATGAGCGATGTCGCCATCGCGGCGCAATCCATCTCATCCAATATTTTTCTGCTGCTTAAGGTGGCCTCCGTTGGCGCGGCGTCGTCCGCTTCAATATTGGTGGGAAGGGCGATTGGTGAAAATAAGACCATGGATGAAATGAAGGCGTATACGCGCACGCTGCAGGCGTTGTTTTTGCTGATTGGGATGGTTTTGGGCTGCGCACTGTTCATTATTCGCATTCCCATGCTGCGCATATATCGCATTTCGGACGCCACAAGAACGCTCGCCAACCAGTATATGCTGATTCAGAGCGTAGTGCTGGTGACCATGTCTTACCAAATGCCGGTAAACGCGGGCATCATTCGAGGCGGAGGAGATACGCGCTTTATCATGATTGTGGACTTGATCAGCATATGGGGCATTGTGCTTCCGCTATCATTTCTTGCCGCGTTTGTGTGGAAATGCGCGCCGGTGATAGTAATTATGCTGCTGAATTCCGATCAGGTATTCAAATGCGTTCCGGCGTTTGTTCGGGTAAACAGCTACAAATGGATTAAGAAGCTTACCCGCTAAATCAATTGACAAATGAGGGATTTAGTGATATAAAACCAGTAAAACAATTTTGTTTTGCGGGATGGAAATGAAATATGAAAGAAAAGATTTATGGGTATGTGCGCGCGGATACCGAAGAGCGGCGCGCGGCGGAGAGCAAGGCGATACGGGCGATTTATCCGCAGGCAATCCTCTTGCCCGATGAGTCGGGACGAGGCTTGTTTGATACGTTATTTTATCGCGCCATTCGAGACGACGGATGTACGATTTGCGCGGTATCGCTCGCCGAAATTGAAAGCGACGAA
The DNA here is from genome assembly GCA_017460585.1 of Clostridia bacterium. Lineage (GTDB taxonomy): Bacteria > Bacillota > Clostridia > Christensenellales > Aristaeellaceae > Faecivicinus. The sequence continues at coordinate 512 of JAFUAR010000298.1, read as the reverse complement.
AAAAAGCTCAAATATCTGTTGAGCTATGTGTTTGAGCACGATATGGCTTTGACCTTTGTGCGAGAGCCTTATTTTAGTTTCGACGCCTATTTCACGGCAAGGACATATGTGGGAGAGATCGATATTTCCCGACAAACAACGCAAAACGCGGCGTGGGGAGAGGCGCAGTATATGCGGCGAATTATTCGCGAGCAGTATGCGGCATATATAAAAAGTCATGCCAAGGGCGCCAATAAAACGTATAAAAAACGCGGTATCGCCAAGGGCACGAAGCTGGTCACGCGAAAATCGCAGGAAGCAAAGCCGTATATTCGGGAGCGCAGCAAAACATTCGGCGGCAATCTTACCAACCAGCAGCTTATGGCGGAGCTCGGTATTACGGAAACTACGCTGCTCAAATACAAGCGCGAAATTCGACAAGAGCAGGAGAATCCCGCCGGATAATTAAGGTCATGGCTCTCTCTTGCGGTTTGCCGTTTGCCAGCATGGTATTGATTGTTACTGTTCAGCCT
>JAFUAR010000297.1 GCA_017460585.1 Clostridia bacterium | reverse complement strand
GTTACCATTCACCCTATGGGGGTGTCGGGGGTCGCAACCCCCGACGTTCACTCCGCAGCGGCGGCGTGTACGCCGCGAGGACGCGGACCAAGTGTCCGCTTCCTTGCAGGTTTTGCGCCCGGAAACCGCGTAGCGGTTTCAGCAAAACCTGAGGGGGTGGCAGTGGCGGGGGACGTGTCCCCCGTCCACATACTGTGAAGCCGTAGGCGGAACAGTAACAAAAAGCGCCGCGCATATCGCCCAAAATGGCGCGTTCTCCCAGAAAAAAAGGACACGGAAAGTCGGGACAGGCGCTGGAAGATATGCTATACTAAACGGGCAGTGAAGGGAGGAACGCGCGATGGCTGGCTGGATTGAAGGCATACAGGCTTCCATAGATTATATGGAGGCGCACTTGGAAGAGGAATTGCGCATGGAGGATATCGCCTCCATGGCGGGGCTTTCACCGTTTTATTTCCAGCGCATTTTCGGCGCGCTGTGCAACATGACGGTGGGCGAATACCTGCGCGCAAGGCGCATGACCATTGCCGCGCAGGCGCTGAGCTCGGGAGAAGCCAAGGTCATCGATATTGCCAATCGATTCGGCTACGATTCTCCGGACAGCTTTTCCAAGGCGTTTGCGCGCTTCCACGGCGTCTCGCCTTCGCGGGTGAAGGCGCCGGGCGCACCGCTTCGCTTCCTCGCGCCGCTGCACATTAAAGTAGTATTGGAGGGCGGAAGTATGTTGGAGTATCGGATTGTCGAGCTGGCGCCGTTTACCATTGTGGGTGTACACAGGCGCTTTCATTCGGAAACTAGCTACCAAGAAATCCCCAAGTTCTGGGACGAGTACATGGCGCAGGGCGATGAAAAGCCCGTGATGGGGATGTTCGGCGTATGCGCCGATTTGGACGGCGGAGCATTCGATTACTGGATTGCGGATTTATACCAGCCGTGGAACGCGCTTGGACAGGGCTGCGAAACCATGGTAATTCCGGGCGGTCTATGGGCGCAGTTCCCCTGCCGCGGCGCGCTGCCGGACAGCCTGCAGAGCGTAAACACCAAGATTTGGTCGGAATGGCTGCCGGCGCTGCGCGATTACACGCTGGCGGGCAACTACTCTATAGAGGCGTATATGCCGCCCGCGGAAAAGCCGGAGGATTGTATAAACTACATTTGGATACCGCTTAAGAAGGTATAAATCAAGGTTCAAAAGACGCGGTTGACGTTTGGAATGGATTCTGCTATGATGGCAGTGGGAGCGTATTTACCACGACAAGGAGGAGCATTATGAATAACATTCCAAACGTCAAGCTTGGCATCGTGGCGGTCAGCCGCGATTGCTTTCCGATTACCCTGAGCGAAACGCGCCGCAAGGCGGTCGTCGCCGCGCTGAAGGAAAAGAACATAGACGTATATGAGAGCCCCGTAATCATCGAAGGCGGCATTGACGGCAACGTGCAGGAGGCGTATGACGACATTACGCGCGCGGGCGTAAATGCGCTGGTCGTCTATTTGGGCAACTTCGGTCCCGAATACCCCGAGGTGCTCATCGCCAAGAAGTTCGCGGGACCGGTCATGTATGTCGCCGCCGCGGAGGAGAACATCGGCGTACTGTCCAGCGACCGCGGCGACGCGTACTGCGGAATGCTGAACGCCAGCTACAACCTGAAGCTGATGGGCATTCCCGCCTATATTCCGGAATACCCCGTGGGCACCGCCGCGGAGTGCGCGGATATGATCGCCGAGTTCATTCCCATCGCCCGCGCGCTGATTGGGCTCAAGGGGCTCAAGATCATCACCTTCGGTCCGCGTCCGTTCGATTTCCTCGCCTGCAACGCGCCAATCGCGCCGCTGTACACGCTGGGCGTAAACATTCAGGAAAATTCCGAGCTCGACCTGCTCAAGGCGTATAAGGAGCACGCGAACGACCCGCGCATTCCCGCCAAGATTCAGGAAATGGAAGCCGAGCTGGGCGAGGGCAACAAGATGCCCGGCATTTTGCCGCGCCTTGCGCAGTACGAGCTGACGCTGCTGGATTGGATTGAGGCGAACAAGGGCGCATCCGAATACGTGGTTATGGCGAACAAGTGCTGGCCCGCCTTCCAGACGGAGTTCGGCTTCGTGCCCTGCTACGTGAACTCCCGCCTGACCGCCATGGGCATTTGCACCGCCTGCGAGGTGGATATCTACGGCGCGCTGAGCGAATACATCGGCACCTGCGTGACCGGCGAGGCGGTCACCCTGCTGGATATCAACAACTCCGTGCCCGCGGATATGTACAAGGAATCCATCGAGGGCAAATTCGCCTACCGCCACAACGAGACCTTTATGGGCTTCCATTGCGGCAACACCCCCATGTGCCGCCTGACGAAGGGCACCATGAAGCACCAGCTGATTATGAACCGCGGCTTGGAGAACTGCGGCGAGCCCGACATTACGCGCGGCACGCTGGAGGGCGACATTGCGCCCGGCGAGATTACATTCTACCGCCTGCAGGGCAACAAGGACAGCAAGCTGCAGGCGTACGTCGCCGAAGGCGAGGTGCTGCCCGTCGCGACCCAGTCGTTCGGCGGCATCGGCGTATTCGCCATTCCCGAAATGAACCTCTTCTACCGGCACGTGCTGATCGAGGGCGGATATCCGCACCACGGCGCAGTGGCGTTCGGTCACGCCGGAAAGGCGATATTCTCCGTGCTCAAGCTGCTGGGCGTGGAAAAGGTGAGCTTCAACCAGCCCAAGGGCGTTTACTACCCCTCGGAAAATCCCTTCGCGTAATAAAAGGCAATAAGCGACCGATTCCGCAAGGTTTGCTGACGCGGAACACAAGAAACTCGTCGTTTTCGGCGAGTTTCTTGTGGTTATAGGCTTTATGGGCGGACTAAAAACGAGCTTTTGGTGCTTGCGCCAAAAGCTCGTTCTTTGCGTCGGTTTAGCTAATTTGGTTCACCATGCGGTAACCGTTGCCCATTAGGAACTCCTCCACCTCCATGGAATCCAACGTGTGCATGATCGCGACCGGATTTTTGCTAAGGCTGGAATAGGTGACGTAGATATAATCGATATTGATATTGCCGCGCTCCATGGTTTCCAGCAGGCTGTTGAGGCTGCCGCAGTCGTCGCTGATTTCCACGGCGAGCACCTCCTCCGCCCGGCACATATAGCCCGCGGCTTCCAGCTTTTCCTTCGCCAGCGCGGTATCCGAAACCAGCATACGGATAATGCCGTATTCGGCGCTGTCGTTGGTAATGAGCGTATTCATATTCACGCTCGACTGCGTTAAAACCTGCGTGATGCGCATCATCGCGCCCTTGGTGTTTTCGGCGAAAATGGACAATTGGCGTATCAATGTAAGAACTCCCTTCATAAAACCATCTCGATTATTGTAGCGCGGAGGCTTTCTCAAATCAACGCTTTACCATGAAGGGTTGGGAAATTATTGCGGCTTGAGTGGCGCGCCCCACGGCGTTCAATCCGCAGCGGCGGCGTGTACGCCGCGAGGACGCGGAACAAGCTTCCGC
>JAFUAR010000296.1 GCA_017460585.1 Clostridia bacterium | reverse complement strand
GCGATGGATGAACGAGAGGTGCGATCTTTGGCGGATGGCGCGCGGTTAATGACTCTGGAATGCGGAATTCGCTTCCTTGCGGATTATTTGCTGGGCGATGTATATTTCCATATCGCCTATCCGGAGCACAACCTGATTCGCTGCCGTACTCAGCTTAAGCTGGTTGCCGAAATGGAGGCACAGAAGCAGCAAATGATCGACATTTTGCTGCAGGAGTGGAAGGTCGCCGTAAATTGAAATTCGCATCGTTTTGGTGAAGTCGCTTTATGGTCCATGTAACGCAGCTGACTTGAGAAAGAATCATAGGTGATAAAGGTTTTCCAAATTAAGCGCCGCGTTTTCCTTTGCTTTGGGAAAACGTGGCGCTTGGTTGCTAGCGAATTTTTAAGGTAGGCTAGAAAGCGTTCGTTCTTGGAATATCGCCCGAAAAGATGGTTTGCGAGTTGTTGGAGGAAACGGCAATTGTACCGCCCAGCGCTTGCATGGTTTCGCGAACGATGGCAAGACCCGATCCGTGTCCGTGCGATTTGGTGGTATAGCCCATGGTGAAAATGCGATCTAAAGTATCGGTAGGGATGACAGGACCATCGTTTCCGACCTCAAAATGAAAGAACTCCTTTGATTCGGCAAATCGAACGCGGATGATATGTCCTTCAGGCTGTGGAAGTGTGAGGATGGCGTCTCTGGCGTTGTCGATTAAATTGCCGAGCACGCGACAGAGCGCCCAAGCGTTTTCGCCCAGCTCGCTCCATGGTGATTCAACGATGCATTCAAAGCGTATACCGCGTTCGGAACAATCCACCTGTTTTGCGGCGAGAAGGGCGTTTATGGCGGGAATATCCGTGCGCGAAGCGCCGCCAACCTGAATTAAATCTGCGTAAATGCGCTCGATATAGTCCTTGAGCGCATCGTATTCGTTCATTTCGGTAAGGCTTAAAATGACCTGCAGATGGTTTCGTGTATCGTGGCGCTGCTTGCGCAGCGTATGATTGAGCGCCTCGAGCTGGGCGTATGCATCCTCCAGCATTTGCGTGTGCTCGGCGATGCTGCGCGCCAGAAACGCCTCGCGAATATCCATAACCGCGCCCGTAACCACGATCACTAGGCACACGGATAAAAGCCCGATTTCGGCGCTGCGTGAAAGGAAAGCATAATTGCATGTAAGGGCATAGAGCAGTATTGCCAGCATGGCAAGGATCTGTATGGCGTTGCTCCATATGGCGAAGCCGGATACCTTGCGGATATTGATCTTTTTTCGAGTGATCTTTTTCATTCTATCCATGAAAAAACGGGAGCGACGCTCCCGTTTTTTGGCAAATAGCCGTTCTTTTTATTTCTTGAGCTCCGAGGTGCAATGCGGGCAGCGGGTGGCGTCGTCCGCAATTTCAGATTTGCAATACGGGCACTTGCGCGGAGCCTTGGCGGGAGCGGCGGGCTTCTTGAGTTTGTTCATTGCCTTGACCACCGCAAACAGGCACAGCGCGATAATCAGGAAGTTGAGCACAACCTGAATGAAGTTGCCGTAATTGATGGTTACATCGCCGCGCAGAGTCGCCTTGAGATTGCTAAAATCCACGTCGCCAACGATTGCGGCGATAATGGGGGTGAACAGATCGTCAACTACGGAAGTAACGATTCCGCCAAACGCGCCGCCGATGACGACACCAATCGCCATATCAACAACATTGCCCTTCAGCGCAAATTCTTTGAACTCCTGCAACATCTTTCCCATGAGTAATCCTCCTTTATCAAAGGCGCGAAACACCTTAAATCTTCTCTATTATAACATACTATCCCGCATGAAACATGACAATTCTGATTCAATTCATGGGATTCATTTATACACAATTTTTACAAATTTATAAACACAGGGATGCGGTGAAGTAATTTCGCTTTTTTTGATAGATCAAGACCGATGAGAGACTTAACTGATTCCTGATGATGGATTTAGACATAGGCAAAGGGAGATAAAGAATTTGAAAATGGCGCATATTTCGAATGTTATCGCCGGAATGCTTGCAACAGGGTGCTAAATGATATATAATATGGATGTTTTGCAAAGCTAAAATATGGCGAAAGCAAATGATTGAACGACTTGAAAAGGGGATTGAGAATCGTGAATTCATTCTATCGCGAATATTTGGATGCCGCTGTAGAGCGCCGCGGCACGCATTGCATCAAATGGGATCATTTGCAGCAGATTTATGGGCGATCCGACTTGGAATCGGCATGGGTCGCGGATATGGATTTCCGCACCGTTCCGGCGGTACGCGATGCGCTGGTGGAGCGCGCTGAACACGCGATATATGGTTATACGGACGACGAGGAAGCCAATAGGCTTGCAGAAGTGAAGTGGCTGCAGCGCAGGCATCAGCTCAAAGTGGAGCCGGATTGGATTCTCTATAGCCCGGGTGTGGTGGACAGTATATTCTTCTGTGTGCGGGCGTTGACTGAAGAGGGCGACGCGGTGCTCATACAGACGCCTGTATATGGTCCTTTCTATGAGGCGATTCATATTTTCAATCGCAGATTGGTAGAGAATCCTCTTGTAGAAACGGAAGAAGGCTGGAGAATCGACTTTGACGATTTGGATCAGAAGCTGGCGGATCCGGCGGTGAAGCTCATGGTGCTGTGCAATCCTCACAATCCTGTGGGGAGAATTTGGACCATGGAAGAGCTGACCAGAATGGTAAATCTTGCCAATCGCCATGGAGTAGTGATTGTATCCGATGAGATTCATGCGGATTTTGCGCTGGATGGACGCAGAGTTCCGCGCATATTGACCGTACCCGGCGCGGAGCGTTCGGTCATGCTGGCAAGCGCGACCAAGTCGTTTAATTTGGCAGGTCTGCGCCAATCCTCCTGCATTGTACCCGATTTGGAATTGCGCAAGCGTATTCGGCTGGAAATACAACGCGCTCATGCGGTATATCCCAATCTTTTTGGCGCAATCGCGCAGATGACGGCGTATACTTACGGCGACGAGTGGATGGATGCCGTGGTAGAATACATTCAGGAAAACCGCGACTGGTTTGTGGCGGAGCTGCGCCGTCGCATACCAAAGCTCAAGGCGCGTCCACAGGAAGGCACGTATCTATTGTGGGTTGACTTTAAAGACCTCGGTATGGAGCATGAGGAGATCGCGAAAATGCTCGTTGAGAAAGCACGCGTGGCATTGGTCTCCGGCTTGGAATATGGTAAAGGGGGGCGAGGCTTCTTCCGAGTGAATTTGGCGACGCCGAGAGTTCATTTGGAAGAATTGCTGAATCGTCTCGAGAGAGCCATAAACGAATGATGGAGTGGAATGTGTGAAAAATCCCTTTCGAAATCTCATTAAGAAGCCAGAAAAATGGATTGCGCTGGATGTGGAGTTGGACGGTATGCATCCCAGCCGCATCATTCAGCTCTCCTACCTGATTATTGAGGGCAGGAGGGTGCGCGGAAAGAATATGTATTTTTCCGTGCGCGCAGTGAACCGATACGCCAAAAAGGTGCATGGACTGAGCGCGGCGCAGCTGCGCAGGCTGTCGCACGGCGAGGTGTTTGCCAGCCGTGCCGATGAAATCTATAACGAT
>JAFUAR010000295.1 GCA_017460585.1 Clostridia bacterium | reverse complement strand
CTTGTACTCAGGATGAGCGTCCGCCCACGCCTGCATCTGACGGAAGCGGTTCTTTGCCGCCGCTAAATCCTCAGGCTTATTAATGTCCTTCCCACTCATGATTTTTGCGACAATTGGTCTCGCCATGAAGGCTTTGGTTACGCGCCGAAGGCTGTCCGGGGAAATGGCTCCGTCCGCCGCCTTCCAAATCGCAAGAAACACAAAGCACATGTAGATATTGCCCGCCATAGGATTATCGGCACCGATGTCGTCCACCTGTTCCAGCATCCGGCGGTAGACGGCGGGCGCAGCCTTCAGTGTCTTGCGAGTCAGTTCTTTCCCGTATTCCGCCGTCATCGGCTTTTTCAGCAGCAGGGAAAACAAGCGGAGATACGTTCCTTTATAAGGCATCATTTTGAGGTCACGTCCTTTCCCTTGGCAGCCACGGCCAACAGCGATTCACCCGCTTGCAGTAATCATCATATTCTTGCCTGTACAAGTTTCTCAGCCACTTTTCCTCCGTCGCCCTCATCAGCGTCGTCATAAAAAGCCAGTAGATAAAGGGCAGCATGAAAAACCATGCGTTGCCGATGATCAGGATCACCCCCGTACAGGCGATCATGAAGGCGGAATAGATCGGATTTCGAACGAGCGCGTACGCGCCTGTTGTAACCAGATGATTTTCTTTGATGCCCTCATCGATTTGGGAAATCGGCACCGCATAGACCCACAAGGCGTTGCCCGCAAAGATCAGAATGATTCCGATTACGACGAGGGGAACACGGAGGGTATCCAACCTTCCGGATTCAAACGGTTTTATATCGCGCAGCAGAATTGCAGCCAGCGTCAATGCCGCAATCACGCCCACATAAATCGGTCCCGGTCCGTAAATCGGCAGATGCCCTGTCTCTTTCCTCGCCATCACATATCACCTTCCGTTGCAATGAGAAAGCCGCCCTGACAGATCCTTCCTCGGGATACAATAAACAAGAGGATAGTGGTTAGATATAACTAACATATGTATTATAAACATATCTTTTGAAAATGGCAAGAGGGGAAGTGTTAATCGGGCAGCGATAATGAGGATGCGCAGTTTATGTGATCAAATCATACATTTTTTCTTAGGGTTCTTCATTCGTTACACGAAACAGAAGACTGGGATATGAAGGTATCAGCGATTTCGCTGCCTTTCAGTCCTTGATCGTAATGAAGCAGGAGCACTTCCCGCAGTTTGAGCGGCAGCTTTGTGACACCTATCGCCAAACTAACGATTGCATTGCTGGAAGAATCCATAATCGGCAATGCAAGTTTTCCCCCGCTTTGACAGTGAAAACGAGGAGTATCTGGAAAGAAATGAAAATGGTCTTTCTCCTGTTGGTGACCAATGCAGTTGATCCTCAATATGGTATCTCGCAGATATGCCGAGCCCTACAAGCAGAAAAGCGGAGGAAGAAGCGACCGCTGCAAATGTCGTCTATATTTGGTTAGTGCATATGGAACGTATCCCCCGTCCACATCCTTTGAAGCCGTAGGCTGAACCGTAACTCTCCAGTAGCGGTCGATTTGCATTAATTTGAAAAAGCGCTTGCAACACAAGCGCTTTTCGTGTATAATGAAGTTGGTAAAATATATGAAAAGGAGGATCCACCCATGAAACTGATTATCGCTATTGTTCAGGATGAAGATGCCTCCCGTCTGGTCAGCAGTTTGATGAACGAAGGCTTTGGCGTAACCAAGCTCGCGACCACCGGCGGCTTTCTGCGCGCCGGCAATACCACGCTGCTAATCGGCATAGACGAGGCAAAGCTTGACAGCGCTTTGAAGATTATTGAAAAAATCTGCAAAAGCCGCAAGCAAATCGCCACTTCTCCCTCCCCCATTTCCGGTACCTCCGGCGTGTATGTGCCCTATCCCGTAGAGGTTATGGTGGGCGGCGCTACGGTATTCGTAATGGATGTAGAGCAATTTGTAAAGTATTGATACATCGGAGGAGCGGCGCTTGGAACCTTCGGGCTGGATTGGGCAAAAGCATAAGCTGAAGCACCTGATGCGTTCGGTTCACACCGGGCGCATTGTTCATGCTCTGCTGCTTACCGGACCCGAGGGCACCGGAAAGCGCGCCGCCGCCGAATATTTGGCGCGCGGGCTGGTGTGCGCAGAGGCGGACCCGCCCTGCGGCGGCTGCCCCGCCTGCAAGCAGGCGCTGGCGGGCATCCATCCGGATATTCACGTGCTGGAGCCGGAGCGCGGCATGATTCGCATCGATCCCGTGCGCGCGCTGATGAACGCGCTGTCCATGCGCCCCTATTCCGCGAAGCTGCACGTCGCCATTATTGACGGAGCCGACCATATGAACGAGAGCGCGCAGAACGCGCTGCTCAAAACGCTCGAAAGTCCGACCGGCAGCGTCATGTTTTTGCTGATTGCCGAAAGCGCTTCCGGACTGCTGCCCACGGTGATTTCGCGCTGCCAAACGCTGCGCTTTGCTCCCATGTCAGTGCAGGAATGCGCGCAGACGCTAATGGCGCAAGGCATTGCGCCCGAACGCGCACGCACGCTTGCGGGGCTGGCGCAGGGCGCGCCCCACAAGGCGCTTCGGCTGAACGACGACACGGAATTTGCGGCGTTGCGCGAAACCGTGCTCCGCTCCATTGAAACGCTCAAAAGCGACAAGGATGTTTTGACCAGCGCCAATTTGCTCACGCAGGACAAGGCGGACCCTATGCGCATACTCGATATGCTGGAGCTGTGGGCGCGCGACCTGATGGCGCTGCAAAACGGCGCTCCGCCCTTTGAAGCGGACGATGTCGCCAAGCTTCAGCGCTGCGGCATTCACGGCAAGCGGATGCTGGACGCGGTGCTGCTGGCGCGCAGGCAGATAAACGCCAACGTGGCGTGGACCTACGTGCTGGAAAACCTTTATTTTTCACTGCTTTCCCACCCCAAATCAACTCGGTAAAACTGGAGGAACCCCTTTTATGGCAACTGTGATCGGCGTTCGCTTTCGCAACGCGAGCAAGGTATATTACTTCGACCCGAACGGCTTTTGGCCCAACCCCGGCGACAGCGTCATTGTGGAAACCGCGCGGGGCGTCGAATACGGCGAGGTGATTACCGGCGCGCGCTCCGTTTCGGACGAACAAATCAAATCGCCGCTCAAGCGCGTAATCCGCATGGCGAGCGAAGAGGACAAGCAGACCGCGATCGATCTGGAAAAGCGCGAGGCGGAGGCGATGGCGATCTGTCAGGAAAAAATCGCCCGTCGAAAACTCGAAATGAAGCTGGTATCCGTGGAATACACCTTTGACAATTCCAAGATACTGTTTTACTTTACCGCCAATGGGCGCGTAGATTTTCGCGATTTGGTCAAGGATTTGGCGAGCGTATTCAAAATGCGCATTGAGCTGCGGCAAATTGGCGTGCGCGACGAGGCGAAAATGCTGGGCGGTTTGGGCGCCTGCGGTCGCCCCATCTGCTGCCGCGCTTTCCTGAGCGATTTCCAGCCCGTTTCCATAAAAATGGCGAAGGAACAAAACCTTTCGCTCAATCCCACCAAGATTTCGGGGCTGTGCGGGCGATTGATGTGCTGCCTGAAATATGAACAGGATACCTACGAGGCGACGCTCAAGCGCCTGCCCAAGATCGGTCGGGATATCGTAACGCCCGACGGCGTGGGCGTGATTGCCGAAATCAACGCCATAAAGGAAATGGTGCGCGTGCGCATTCGCACCAACGAGGATTCCTTCGATCTGCGCGATTATCCCATTGATGAAGTGCGCCGCCCCGGTCCTGAGGACGAAGCCGCCGTGCGCGATATGCCCAAGGCGGAACGCCGCCCGCCGCGCAAGAGCGCGGAGCCCGAGGCGGAGGAAGCGCAGGAGGAACCGAAGCGCAAGCACTATCCGCACCAAAAAGCCCCTAAGAACATGAGCACCGATCAATTCCTTGAAAAGCTGCGCGAGCGCAGCGAAAGCGACGCGCAAGCGGAAAAGGAGCCCAGCGAGCACCGCCGCCATCGCCACGGCGGGCGTGGCAAACGGCACGCGGAGCATTCCGCCGCCAAAAGCGAAGCCGCGGAATAAAGATAGACAGACAAACCGCTTCGCAAGGTTTACCGATACGCCAAAGCAAGAAACTCGCCATTTTCGGCGAGTTTCTTGCGGTTATAGCTTTGATAAACATTCTAACGCTCCTTCTCCATTTCTGCAAAGAAGGAGCGTACTTTTACGTTACGTCGCGATATTCCGCGCCCAGATAGTTTCTTAACGCCTCCGGCTCCACAATCAGCTGGAGCCCGCGCTGCCCCGCGCTCACATAGATTCGGTCGAAGAGCTGCGCGGTTTCATCCAGCACGGTCGGGAATTTCTTCTTCATGCCCACGGGCGAGCAGCCGCCGCGGATATAGCCCGTCAGCCCCAGCAGCTCCTTGACGTGAATCATTTCCAGCTTCTTTTCGCCCACCGCGCTGGCGCACTTGCGCAAATTCAATTCCTGCGCCACCGGAATGCAGAACACGTAGATATTGCGCTTGTCGCTTCGCGTTACCAGCGTTTTAAACACGCAGTCCGGATCCACGCCCAGCTGTGCCGCCGCGTGTACGCCGCTCAGATCGCTCTCATCCACCTCGTAGGAGGATGTTTCAAAGGGCACGCCCGCTTGCTTGAGCAAACGCATGGCGTTGGTTACGGTCATTTTTCCGCCTCCTCCATGATTCGCTCGTCGTAAAATACCTTCATCAGCGTAAGCCCCTGCGCCGGAGCGGTTACGCCCAGCTCCAGCCGGTTCCCCGTTGCGATCGCCCGCTCAAACGCCCCTGGCTCGAGCTTTCCGCAGCCCACGCCCACCAGCGTTCCGGCAATAATGCGCACCATATTATACAAAAAGCCGCTGCCTTCAATGGTGAGCTCGATCTGCTCGTCCCGTTGGGTCAGCTCGGCTCGATCGATGCGGCGCACCGTGTCCTTTACCACAGAACCGCTGGCGGCAAAAGCGGCAAAATCGTGCGTGCCAATTAGGGACATTGCTTCCCTGCGCATCTTCTCCAAATTGAGCGGATAGATTACGTGCCACTGCGTATTTCGGCACAGCGCGCTGGCGTGGGGCGCGCTTCGAATGATGTAGCGATAGCGCTTTCCGCGCGTGGAAAAGCGCGCGTGAAAGGTATTTGGCACCTGCCTAGAGCGCTGCACGCGAATATCGCTTGGGAGCATGGTATTGACCGCGAAGCTGAACTTCTCCCCCGGGATTGCGCTCGCGGTATCGAAATGCGCGGACTGTCCCAGCGCGTGCACGCCCGCGTCCGTACGGCTCGCGCCGTGCAGCACCACCCGCTCCCGCGTGAGCTTGCTCAAGCGCTCCTCCAACACCTGCTGCACCGCCAGCGCGTTGCTCTGCCGTTGCCAGCCCGCGTACGCCGTGCCGTCGTATTCCACGATCAGCTGTATGCGCCTTATCTCCATTTTCAAACCGCTCCGAAATGGTTCAAAAGCAGAATGACGCCCAGCAGCGCGGCGATGATGGCGATCGCCACACCGTCGCGCCAGCCCATGCGAAGCTGCCGCATACGCGTGCGCCCGTCGCCGCCGTGGTAGCAGCGCGCCTCCATGGCCAGCGCCAAATCCTCCGCCCTGCGAAACGCGCCCACGAACAGGGGCACCAGCAGCGGCACCATCGCCTTGGCGCGCTGCAGCAGATTTCCGCTTTCAAAGTCCGCCCCGCGCGCCATTTGCGCCTTCATGATCTTATTCGCCTCGTCCATGAGGGTGGGAATAAAGCGAAGGGCGATGGACATCATCAT
>JAFUAR010000294.1 GCA_017460585.1 Clostridia bacterium | reverse complement strand
CGTTGAATGCAACGTTCAGGGCGAATCAAATTCGATCCGTGTTACCACCTGAGTTCGGGCAAATGCCCGCGCTCTACCGCCGACCAATGGACCGGCGCCGCTCTGTAACGGGAGCGCCCGTTGAAGCCTACGCCCGCAATGGGTTCGGTTCAAAGCTCCGGGACCGCGTTCTCCGGCGACATCGCAGGGCTCACAGCCAACCGCCCCTTCTCTTTGCCGTGCCGACCGGGTACTCTTTCCCTTCCTCGCTATATTTGCTTGAAAAATACTTTATCACGGAAGCAGGCAAATGTCAAGCCGCAAAAATGATTTTAAGATATTGCCCACATATAGACCAAATTCGTCTTTTCCATAACCTCTACCTATTGCCAATTTGCGAAAAATACAGTATAATTTTTAATGGGATGGAATAAAATTGCGATGGAACGTGATGCAGGAGGAGTTTGTATGGGGTCATCCATTCGTGCGCTGCAGTGGCTCAGTACTCCTATGGGCATGAACGGACAAACGCTGTTCCCCATTCGCATATGCGAAGGAATGCCGGATATTCCATCGGATTTTGCCACCTACAGTATTGAAGACGGAGATATCCGGTCGCGCGCCGAGGCAACAGGCGCGACGGTATTCGTATTGCCCCATCGATTAAGGCATCCGCTTTGCTATTATCGCGCCGCGGTACAATTGCTTAGGGAGCAAAAGTACGATATCGTTCACTGCCATGGCAACTCCTGCACGCTGGCTCTGGAATTGCTGGCGGCAAAGCGGGCGGGCATCGCGGTACGCATCGCCCACAGCCACAATTCCAAGGGCGGCTTTCCCCTAATTCATCGCCTGCTTCGCCCCGCCTTTGACCGTTCGTATACGCACGCGATGGCGTGCTCCGAAAACGCCGGAAAATGGATGTTCGGCAAGCGTCCGTTTGAAGTCATTCCAAACGCTATTGATCCCTCCGCCTATCAATTTGACGAAGCGCAGCGCGAACGCCTGCGTTCCGACTGGGGTTGGTCCGGCTGCCGGATTGTCGGCGTGATCGGCGCGTTTGTTCCGGCAAAAAACCATGCGCTTTTGCTGAACGCGTTTGCGAAGGCGCGCTCCGAACGGAGCGATTTACGCCTTATACTGGTGGGCGACGGTCCGCTGAGACCGGCGCTGGAGCGGCAGTGCGCCGATTTGGGCATTGGCGACAGCACGCGCTTTCTCGGTAAACGCGAAGATGTTCCCGCGCTGCTGAGCGCCATGGATCTACTGGCACAGCCTTCACTGCACGAGGGTCTGCCCACTGTCGCGCTGGAGGCGCAATGCTCGGGATTGACCGCTCTGCTCAGCCAAACGATTACGCGCGAAACCTCGCTGGGCAGCGGCGTAAGCTTTCTGCCGCTCAACGAAGCGCAATGGCGCGACGCGCTGATATCGTTTATCCCCACAGATCGTGCGGAAGCCAGCAGGACGGGCATGGCGCTCGCCGCGCGCCGCGGTTTTGACCGCGACCGCACCGCAAAGGCGCTTCGAGCTCGATACATCCGAATGGCGCTGCACACACAAAATCAAAAGTAAAGGTCTTTAAAAAAGAGGTGAACCTAAATGATCGAAACTTCCATTTTATCCTGCGAGCATATAGAAATTCATGCCCAACCGGGGCAAACCGACGCGTTTATTCGCGCGTTACAGGATTATTTGCGAGTATTGTTCTCCCTTTCCGATGAACTCGGCTCCGCAGAACTCGCGCTCACGCTGGATGGCGAAACCTACGAATACGTCTGGATGGATGATGAACGCCCCGGCGCCGCAGGCGAACAGATCAACGCGCTGGCAAACGCGAAGGAGATCGGCATACGCGTCAATATGTGCTCGGAGCTGACCGATTTGGCGAGCGAACAGCGCAAGCTCAACGCCATGCTGCGCGACGGTTCGCTCAAGGATTGGGTGCGCTACGTAGAGCTGCTGGCGGACGAGCGCACTACTTCCCTGACCATGTCCGGCATCTATCGCGGCGCTTTCTTACACGGTGCGGTGCCGTTCTCTGGCGCAAACGAGGACATATTGGTATCCACCCAGTGGAACGGCTTAACGCATCGCGCTGAATTTCAGCTGCGAAAGGAAGAGCGCGATTCCGCTCGGGAGCTGGCGGACGCGCTGGAACAGCGCTTTGAAATCGATCTGAGCATATCCAACGACGGCGGCGCGCTGCTCATTGAGGGTCTGGAGCTCAAGGGACTGGACGACGTGCGTTTCTACCGCGAAACATTGGAAACGCTGGTGCGCAAATCCGAACAGAATGCCATTACCGGCGCGCTGATACCGGAGGACGACCGCGTATTCGCGCTGCTGCGTTTCGTGCCGGAGGGCAGCTCCGTGTTTATACAAACCGCCGTAGCGGAGGCATAGGCGCAGATATTCTTTCACGTATGAGGTGAATTTCCTTGTCGGAACCAAAAATGAATCGGGCCATGCTGAAGACCATACTTCTTCTGGCATGGCCCGCAATGGTTGAACAGGCCCTGCAAACCGTGGTGCAATACGCCGATTCGGCTATGGTAGGGCACATTGGCGTACAGGCAACCGCCGCCGTAGGGCTCACGAGCACCGTAACGTGGCTCACCAACTCCCCCATTTGGGCAATGGGTACGGGTGTTCTGGCGGTCATTGCGCGTTCCGTAGGCGCAAAGGACGAGCGAAAAACTCGCTCCGCCGCGCAGATGGGCATATGGATCGCGCTGATCATGGGTGCGATTATGCTGCTGATTACCGAGTGCATCGCGCCGTTTTTGCCGAAGTGGTTGGGTGCGGACCCCGCCATTCATCGCAACGGCTCGCTGTATTACGCCATTATTTGCGCGCCCATGATCTTTCGCGCGCTCTCCATGGTGATGGGCAGCGCGCTGCGCGCCTCCGGCAATACACGAACGCCCATGCGCGTCAATTTGGGCATGAACGCCATCAACGTCGTTCTCAATTTCTTTCTGATATTCCCCAGTCGCAGGAGTTCGTTATTCGGAGTATCGCTATGGATACCGGGCGCGGGCTGGGGCGTGATTGGCGCGGCGATCGCCACGGCGGTTTCCGTAACGTTCAGCGGAAGCATGATGCTCTGTAAGGTATTGCGCAGTCCCGTACTTTCTCCGCGCGGATTGAAAACGCGCTGGGATGCACCCGTGCTGCGCGAATGCGTGCGCATTGGTCTTCCGGTCGCACTGCAAAATATCGGCGTGTTTACGGGGCACGTGGTATTTTCCGCGCAGGTCACTTCGCTGGGGACCACCGCGCTGGCGACCCACTCCATCGCGCTCACGGCGGAGCAGGCGTTCTATATTCCCGGCTACGGTATGCAGGCGGCGGCTTCCACACTGTGCGGAATTGCTCTGGGCGAACGAAACGAGGACAAGCTGGACAGAACTTCCAGAATGTCGCTTCTACTCAGCATGGGCATGATGGTGCTGACGGGCGGCTTCCTGTTTGCGTTTCCCGCGCTCATGATGTCCATATTCACGAAGGATCCGCTGGTCATCGCAGGCGGAGCGGTGGTATTGCGCATTGTCGCCTGCTCCGAACCGCTCTACGCCGCCATGATTATTTTTGAAGGCATATTCCACGGCGTGGGGCAGACGCGCTATCCCTTTGTGGTATCGCTGATCACCATGTGGGGCGTGCGCATACTGGGCACGATTATATGCGTGCGCGCGTTCCATTTGGGATTGCCCGCCGTGTGGCTGTGTATGGTGGGCGATAACGTATCCCGCGCGGCGCTGCTGGGCGTTCGCTATTTCTCCGGAAGGTGGAAGCGCACGCTGGGACTCACAGCGGTAAATGACTGATCTACGGTTACTGTTCAGCCTACGGCTTCACAGTAGGTGGACGGGGGACACGTCCCCCGCCACTGCCACCCCCTAACAGGTTTTGCTAAAACCGCTGCGCGGTTTTCGGGCGCAAAACCTGCAAGGAAGCGGACACTTGGTCCGCGTCCTCGCGGCGTACACGCCGCCGCTGCGGATTGAATGTCGGGGGTTGCGACCCCCGACACCCCCATGGGTGAATGGTAACGATCTACGCCTCAAAAGTCGTATTGAAGGGGAGGAATCTTGCTTGAAAACCGCCATCATCGGCGCAATATTCGTAGATGTTAAGGGCTTCTCAGCGGTGCCCTACGCTCCCACCGGCACCAACATTGGCACGGTTCACATTATGCATGGCGGCGTATGCCGCAATGTGTGCGAGGATTTCGGCAATCAGGGCGAGGAAGCAGCCTTCGTGAGCATGACGGACAATACCGCTCTGGGACGGGATGTACGCGAACGGCTCGCGCGAACGGGCGTGGATTTAAAGCATATGCTCTTCTCCGAGGAGGGCATGGGGCTGTGGCTGGCAATACTGGATGAACACGGCGATCTGGTCGGCTCCATTTCCAAACAGCCGGACTTTTCGCCGCTAGAGGAATACCTCAGGGCGCACATTGATGAAATATTGCAGGAATGCGGTTCCGTTGTGCTCGAGATCGATACCAGCGCGACGATTGCCGAAATCGTACTGGACTCGGCGGAAAGGCTCGGCAAGCCCGTATACGTCATCGTCGCCAATTTGGGCGTTATTGCGAATCATACGGAGTACCTTGGGCGGGTTCGCTGCTTCATATGCAATAATATTGAGGCGGGAAAGCTGCTGGGCAAGGATTTGACCCACAAGTCTCCCTTTGAATTGCTGGATACCGCGCTGGAAGTATCCGGTCGTTTCCGCATTCCCTCCGTGGTCGTCACCATGGGCGATCAGGGGGCGGTGTATTACGACAGCGTCACCGGCGAAGCGGGGCACTGCCCGCCCATTCCCACGCATATGGTGGATTCCACCGGCGCGGGCGACGCATTCTTTGCGGGCACGGTGATGGCGCTCAATCGGCATCGTCCGCTATGGCAGGCGGTGCGCGTGGGCACGCAGCTGGCTTCGGCAACGCTCGCCTGCGACCAGAGCAGCTGCGCGCGCATTGAAGGACTATTGGATTGAAAATTGTCAATCGCATCGGGAGGTTGAATATGGCATTTGAAGCATTGACCCAATATCTGGAACACCTGCCTGCGGAAGGCGTGCCGGGCTGCGATATGGAAATTCGCGTAGGCTACGAGCCCGTTTATCGCCACCGCGTGGGTTTAGGACGTCCGAATCGCCCCATGACGGGCGATGAAACCTACTGGTTCTATTCCGCCACCAAGCTATATACCATGACGGCAGTCATGCAGCAGATCGAGCGTGGAAAGCTCCGGCTGGATATGCCCGTTGCCGAAGTGCTGCCGGAATTCGGCGAGCTTACCGTTCGCGAGTCGGATGGAACCGTTCGCCCTGCGCGCACGGTACTGACGCTGCGCCATTTAATGAGTATGCAGGGCGGATTGGATTACGATAGAGACACGCCGGAAATCCACGAAGTACAGCGTCTCTACGGCGCAAAAGCGACCACGCGCCAGCTGGTCGCCGCTTTCGCGAGGCACCCGCTGCAGTTTGATCCGGGCACGCATTTCTTGTACAGCCTGTGCCACGATGTCGCCGCCGCCATGGTAGAGGTGGTATCCGGCATGACATACGGCGAATATCTCAAGCGGAATATACTGGAACCGCTCGGCTCCACCGGCGTGACGACCCGACCCGGCGAACAGGAAATCGCCGCGCTGGCGCAGCGCTACATATGGGACGAGAACGGACATTTGAGCAAAACGCCCGATTTGACCTCCAACGAGTATATGCTTTCTGATGCCTACGAAAGCGGCGGCGCGTGCCTAATGGGCACGCTGGACGGCTATATGCCGCTGCCTGAAGCGCTTGCCAACGGCGGCGTAGGACGCACGGGCAAGCGTATACTCACGCAGGAGAGCATTCATACCATGCGCACCGACCAAATGCACGGCGCATCCGTGCAGGATTTCGGCAAACTGGAACGCCCGGGCTACTCCTATGCGCTCGGCGTACGCGTGCTGGTAGACGACGGACCATCCCGCAGCCCCATTGGTGAATTCGGCTGGGACGGCGCCGCAGGCGCGTGGGTAATGATCGATACCGAGCGCCACGTATCCTGCGTATACCTGCAGCACGTACTCAACTGCGGCAGGGCGTATGCCGAGTTCCACCCCGCCATACGCGATTTGGTATACGAAGGGTTGGAAACGCTGTAGTGAGGCGAAGTAAAAGAAAACCATTATTGCATTCGCTTTAGGCGTATGCTATAATCCAATTATCCGGAAAAAACGGTTACCATTCACCCAATGGGGGTGTCGGGGGCACAACCCCTGACATTCAATCCGCAGCGGCGGCGTGTACGCCGCGAGGACGCGGACCAAGCGTCCGCTTCCTTGCAGGTTTTGCGCCCGAAAACCGCGCAGCGGTTTTAGCAAAACCTGTTAGGGGGATGGCACGGCGTGACGCAGGCCGAGGCGCACGACTACATTCACAGCACCTGCGTGGAGATCACGCCCATCGCGGCCTCGAACGTGTGGGTCGCCAGCCCCTACACCAACATGGTT
>JAFUAR010000293.1 GCA_017460585.1 Clostridia bacterium | reverse complement strand
TGAAAATTCGAGCGCCGCGCCGCGGGCGGGAACGTGTCCCCCGTCCACTTACTGTGTAGCCGTAGGCGGAACAGTAACTTTCCTTTGGAAAATCAGCGTTAAATCCCGACAAAACCCTTTCTTTGCGCGGTAAATTTGCTATAATACTAAAGGATTCTTTGAAATAAGGAGCGATACCCATGAAGAAGTTATTCTCTTGCATTCTGGTACTTTCTCTGGTACTGTCCATGGCGCTTTGCGCGTTCGCCGAGGAAAAGGGCGAAGGCGTAATGACCTATGCCGAGTACGCCGCCGCCGAGCTCGAATCGGAAGTGACCGTAGAAACCTACGTACAGGCAAAGCAGTCTTGGTGGGATAACAAGGCGACTCTGTACACTCAGGATCAGGACGGCGCCTACTTCCTGTATGAACTGCCCTGCACTGAGGAAGAATACGCTCAGCTCGTGCCCGGCACCAAGATCAAGGTAACCGGCTACAAGTCCGAGTGGAGCGGCGAAGTGGAAATCATCGATTCCTCCTTCGAAATTGAAGAGGGCGAGTACATTGCCGAAGCGGTAGACGTAACCGAGCTGCTGGGCACGGATGAGCTCGTGGACAAGATCAACCAGTTCGTATCCTTCAAGGGTCTGACCGTTGAACCCTCCAAGATCGAAGGCGACGACACCGAGTATGCTTGGCTTTACGGCTGGGACGGCTCCGGCGAGCCCGACAACTCCGACCTGTACTTCAACGTTTCCAAGGATGGCGACGTGTTCACCTTCGTAGTACGCTTCTATTTGACCAACGCGGAAAGCGAAGTGTACAACGCCGTAAAGGCGCTGAACGTGGGCGACGTGGTAGATCTGGAAGGTTTCCTGTACTGGTACAACGGTGCGAACCCGCACATCACTTCCGTAACGATCGTGGAATAAATTCCTAGACAGCATTCGCCGTCGAAGCAACGCGCTTCGGCGGCTTTTTTCTGTTTGCATATTCCCACCCAAATTGATATAATATACGGGCAATATCTGGTTTACGGAGGTTTATATGCTTTCCGAATATCTGGCAATCGGTGAAATCTCAAAGCCGCAAGGGGTACGGGGCGAGTTGAAGGTGCGCCCCATTACCTGCGATATCGACCGTTTCGACGGCATGACGCAGGTCTTTCTCAAGCGCGGCGAGACATACGCACCCGTGGGCATACGGGTGAATCGCATCGCGCCGGACGCGGTTTATATGCAAATGGACGGCGTGAACGACCGCACGCAGGCGGAGGCGCTGCGCGGGCAGATGCTGTACGTAGATCGCGCCCACGCGGTGCAACTGGACGAGGACGCCACGTTCATATGCGATCTCATCGGTCTGCATGGGTTGACCGACGACGGGCGCGATCTGGGAACGCTTAAGGATGTGCTCCAGCCCGGCGGCAACGATGTATACGTTTTTCGCGGATCGCTTGGCGAGGTGCTGGTGCCCGCGCTGCGCTCCGTGGTAGAAAAGGTGGATTTGGAGGCGGGTGAAATTCGGCTCGTCGGCAGTCGCCTAAACGAGGTGGCGGTGTTCGATGCGGATTGACGTACTCACGCTGTTTCCGGAAATGCTCTCCTCTGTGCTCTCCGGCAGCATATTGGGGCGGGCGATCGGCGCGGGATTGATCGAGGTCAATCCCATACAGCTCCGCAGCTATACCACCCATCGTCAGCGCTGTACGGATGATTACCCCTACGGCGGCGGCGCAGGCATGGTAATGTTCGCCCAACCCATTGTGGATGCGGTAACGGATATCGATCCGGAGCACCGCGCGCGGCGCATTTACCTATCGCCCAGGGGGCGCACGCTGAACCAACGCATCGTGGAATCGCTGGCGCAGGAGGAACGGCTGCTGCTGCTGTGCGGACATTACGAAGGGGTAGACGAACGTGCGCTCGAGCTATGTATCGACGAAGAGCTCTCCATTGGCGATTATGTGCTGACCGGCGGCGAATTGGGAGCGTTGACCGTAATCGACGCGGTGGCGCGTCTGGTTCCCGGGGTGCTGGGCAGCGAAGCGTCCGGAGAAGACGAGAGCTTTACCACGGGTCTGCTCGAATACCCGCAATATACCCGTCCCGCGGATTTTCGAGGGCGGCGCGTACCGGAGGTATTGCTGGGCGGCAACCATGCGGATATCGAATACTGGCGGCGGGAGCAATCGCTGCGAATTACGCTGGAGCGCAGACCGGAATTGCTCGATTCCGCTCCGCTGGATGAAACGCAGGCGCGTATGCTGGAACGCATCCGTGCGGAAAAAGCGCTTATCCATCTGCTCGAGGGTATGGGTGCAATATGTGCCTCGACATCGCTCGCGGAGGCGGACGCTTTTCCAAAGGCATGGATCGATGCCTTCGTACCGCCGGAAAACAGAAAAGCGGCAAAAAAGCTATGCATTTCGGGCAAGCGACACGTTGGTTTTCCCTATCAGGCGTTTACCCATGGGCTTATGCATGGCTTGGAGGGCGAAGCGGCAAACGAGGCGCTCACCCGCGCCATGCCGGAAAATGTGAAACTATATTTCCCAAAGGAAGCTGTTTTGATTTGGGCAAAGCTTCCACAGGGCTTTACGCCGGATGCGCTGAAAACGCAGCTGGTCCTTGTGGACGAAACCACTTGCCTCGCCTATTTGACCTCCGGCAAGGCGCAATTGGGACCATGGTACATTCAGCTTGATCCACCGCCGCAATGAATGAAAGGAAGGGCAAACCCATGAGCGAAGCGTTGAAATACGTATTTCTGGATACGGACATCGGTCCCGACTGCGACGATACCGCCGCGCTGGCGATTCTGCTGGACCAGTGCAAAAGGCTCGGCGTAAAGCTGCTCGGCATTACGCACTGCACCGGCAGCCTGTATGGTCTGGCGACCATTGATATCATTTGTCGCTGCTTCGGCGTTTCCGTACCGTTGGGCACCTGCAACGTGCGCGGCTTCCTCTCCCACGGACACGCGCTGAAATACACCAAGCCGATTGCCGAGCGCTTCGACCACGCGTATCCCCCCAAACTCCCACAGCCCGACGCGGCGGATGCGCTCGTACGCGCACTAGGCGGTGCACCCGACGGGAGCGTAACGTTTATCGCCATCGGTCCCATGAACAACCTTGCCCGCTTCCTGCGCGAACCCGAGACCGCCGCGTTGATGCGCGCAAAGGTGAGCCGCATTGTGTGCATGGCGGGCTGCTTTGAGTCCGATGCGCTCTTTTCTGAATTCAACGTGGAAATGGACATTCCCGCCGCGCGATATGTGGTGGAAAACTGGAAGGATCCTTTGGACTTTTGCCCCTTTGAACCGTTCGAGAATGTGCTCACCGGCACGTGTCTCAGCCAATACCCGAATAATCCCGTATCCATCGCCTATCGGCTGCACACGGACGGCGGTATGCTGCGCCCATCGTGGGATCTGGGTACCGTCGCCGCCACGCTGCTCGGTGCAAGCACGCCTTACGAATGGAGCGCACGGGGCAAAATCGATATTGATGAAGTCGGCATTACTCGATTCACGCCGCATCCGGACGGACTGCATCGCTATCTACGCTTGACGGGTTCGGTACAAGCAGCCGCCGAAATGATCGAATCTCTATTGAGTTCAGCGGTAGGGCAAATGCGCGCACAATAATCCGTATAGGCTTGTGGAAACACGCCGATAGTTTGCATTCATAGATCGATGCAGATAAAGCGATGGCGCCGTCATCTTACAGCTCTGTATAGTATGCGGGGAATCAAATCGTTCCCTACAGATCACCTTTCCATAAGCAACTCATCTATATGAGATCGCCCATCTGGAATGGACGATCGGTTTGAACGGAAAATATTGCATCCGATTGCACACAGGTCGAAATTCGATTTGGAATTCGATCAATATATGGAGAAAGCTTGAGTACGCTATAGCGATAGTGAGGCAAAGGATTGACATTGAGAAGGAAATACAGATATAATCATTATATCACAAAATGAATTGAAGCATTTCCAACGCAGATCAAGATTTAAAGAGGTGTGAATATCAATGCTCGCTGCAGTGACCGAAAAAACGCCTATAGTTCAATTTAATAATCATCTCGATCATTTTGATTTCACAAATTGCATTATTCAGGGTGATTGTTTAGCTGTAATGCGCTCCATGCCCTCTAAATCTGTAGATGTAATCATTACATCTCCTCCATACAACCTTTTAAATTCATCTGGAAATGGTCTGAAAAAAAATACACATGTTGGCAAATGGGTCAATGCAGCCATCAAGGATGGTTACCGAGAGTATGATGATAATATGCCCTACCCCGAATACGTTGAATGGCAAAGAGAATGCGTTACCGAAATGGTTCGACTGATCCGGGACGACGGTGCTATTTTTTACAACAATAAAAATCGAGTTCAGCGTGGATTATTGCAAGATCGACGTGAAATTGTTGCTGGTTTTCCGCTTCGGCAAATTATTACTTGGAAACGAAGCGGAGCCATTAATTTTAACGCAGGATATTTCTTGCCTGTTACAGAACAAATATATATGATTTGTGGTCCCGCATTTAAACTCGTAAAGGGAGCAAATAAACTTACTGACGTATGGGAAGTAAAACAGGAAATGAAAAATCCTCACCCTGCACCTTTCCCTGAGGATTTGATTGATCGTATTGTTTCAAGTACATCAGGATCAATCATATTAGATCCTTTTGCCGGTAGTGGAACCACGGCAGTTTCAGCGATAAAGCATGATCGCAATTTCATTCTTATTGAACAGTCAATGGTCTACTGCGAGATGGCACGCAAACGCATAGACGGGGAGGATTGGCGCAATGTATGAAAAGACTGCATTACAGATTGAAGAATCTCCATTCAAAAATGTATATTGGTTTGCGCGTTATCTATTGAATACAGATGAATACGACGCTTTAGGAAAGACCAAGGAACGGCAATTACTCGACATCGTATCACAACTAGAAAATTTACTACTCATATCTGGTTTGAACGATGATGAGCGTCTCACGGTTGCAAAAGAGGCATTGTATCAAGGATTGATCAAAATCGCGCGTCCATCCACAAATGTATATATCCATGCCAGAAATCTTGCATCTACTCTCGATTCTGAGATATTGTCTCTGAATGACGTTACTGTATTTTGCATCGCTATGCGGTACGTCGTAGTACCCATTAATCGTGCGCTCGAATTCGTTCCAGCCAATGATATTGAATTCTGCCAGTCTTCTGCACGGTGTATTCTGGATACGCTTGGAGAAGCTAAAGTTGGTCTGGTGATTGCATCTTGGGATAAGTTGGGAACAAGAGGTTGTCTGGATGCCGAACGCTCCGTAGTAATCGCCGAATTTTCAAATTTGCTAAGCAATGTATCCCAACTCAATATTGCGCACACCGAATTGGATAATAATATTATTATGACTGCGTTTGTGCAAGAATTTGAGCGTAGGTTAGGACAGAAGCGGAAATCTCGTGGCGGAAGCTCGCTTGAATCCGTTCTAAGCTTTCTCTTTGATTATTATGGTTTTAAGTCTTCTGCTGCTCCAAGTCATTTTGATCAAGATTTGGAAGTAGATAAGTGGTTTACTTGTTCCGATGGATGGCGCATTGGCATAAGTTGCAAAAGGACATTGCGTGAAAGGTGGAAACAGGTCAGTCAGGCAGACCGAGGTACTTTGAGCCACTTTAAGATCAAAGAGTTATGGCACCTTATTACTTATGACAACGATTTAAGCGACGATAAAATCGTTCGCCTTGGAGAACAGGGACAGATTTTTTATTTGATGGATGACAGTCCCATTTATTTGCGTTGTTCAGAGCACGTGGGGATGAAAGCCTATGTACGCCCCTTATCTCGTTTCATAGAACATATTAGAATCAATACTGAAAAAGCCTGATGGGATCATATACGGCGGAGATTGAGCGTACATACGCCAATCTCCGCCGTATATTGTAAACTGCGAAACTAGCCTAAGCAATTGCGTCGGCATTTAGTTACGTTCGGTCGGCGCCGTCCATTCCACCATATCGATCACGCGCATAACGTTCAACGTCTCATCGGTCAATTGTTTCGCCGCAGCAGCATCTCCCGTATCGATGATTCTGGCGAAATCTTGAAATTCCCGCGTCATTCTGTGGTGAACTTCTTTCGGTAGGAATACCTGCGGGTTCATTCGGCGTTTCATTCCACCGGA
Organism: Clostridia bacterium; assembly: GCA_017460585.1. Lineage (GTDB taxonomy): Bacteria > Bacillota > Clostridia > Christensenellales > Aristaeellaceae > Faecivicinus. The sequence goes on along the minus strand of JAFUAR010000293.1, from coordinate 4,641 downwards.
TGGGTCTCCTTCCGCTTCCAGATGCTCATCCACCACCGCAGTCGTCAAATTGGGTGACGCGTTCGGTTTTCCATCAATCTTCATATAGCCCTTTTCCCCTTGCACGGAAACAAAACAGGGGCTATCTGAATCCTTCGCGCCGGTGCATACCGAGCTAAATCCATTGTACTCCATCACGAGTGTTCCGGAGATATCGATACCGTTAAACCCGCGATTGGGGAAATATTGCACGCGCTTCGGCGCGCCAAACAGTGAAACAGCATAGTGAATATTATAAATATTGATATCCCTCAAAGCGCCGCCCAGAGAGGCTGGATCAAAGGAAGCATCTACATCGCCGCGCAAATAGCGATCATATCGGCTGGAATACTGGGAATAATTCGCCAGAAGCATACGAATGGATCCGAGCTTCGGCAGCGTATCACGCATACGGTCGATCACGTCGTTATGCAATACCGTGATCGCCTCGAGCACAAAACGATTTTGCGCCCGCGCCAATTCGACCAGCTCCTCCGCCTCCGCCAACGTTCCCGTAAATGGTTTTTCCAGTATCACGTGCTTCTGCTTTTCTAGCGCGCGCTTGGCATATTCAAAATGCACACTGTTAATCAAGCCGATGTAAACGGTATCCACATCCGCGCGGTCAAGCAATTCGTCGTAATCCGTATAGAGTTCGGCAATGGAGTAGCGATCGGCAAGCGCCTCGCCCTTTTGCCTGCTGTGCGGTCGGGCAAAAATTGCCCTTCGCTCGATTTGCGCAAGGGGCTCTATCGCGTACAGCGCCTCGTTCACAATCTTTCCGGTACCCAAAATGGCAAGCTTCATGGTTTGCTTTCCCTCCGTTTCGGCAACTCATGTATCCGCCTAAAATTCTACGTACTATTGCGCCGCTTTTATAAAGCCCGGCAGCAGCAATTGCGCCAGATGGCGACCATCCGCGCCGCCCTGCAGTAGCCCTTCCAAGCAATAGTGGCAGTAGCATACCACCTGATCGGTGGCGTAGCCCTTACAGTGTGCGCGCATGAGCGCGACCTGTTCGACTTCGGTATGGGGCTGGAATTTCCCCTCCGCCTGCACCGCGTAGTGCTTCGGCGCGAGTTTAGGATTACGCGGCGGCTGCGCGCGATAGAGCGAGCTTCCGCAAAATTCGGTCGCCGCCCCATGCCGCTGTGCCTCCACATAGCGAATATGCATTTTACGCAATAAATTGCGCACCGCATTTTGTTCCGCCTGATTTTCTCGTGAACGCCAACAGTCCTGCACGGTAACGATTGAACCGGAATAATCGGGGCAGGGAAACGACTCGTCCCCATCAATCAGTTCCCACAGTGACAACGTGTGAACACCCGTATGCTGTTCGCCAACGATATTGGTACAGTTGTGGCACAGCGAATACACCGTATCGCCCGCCTCCAGCTGCGCATGGGTAGGCAGCGTCCTCCATACCTCTCGCGCCACGCCCTCCGGAATGCGCTCCTCAAACTCCTTCACCTTATATTTCGGCACGCAGCAGCGAACAATCTCCATGCCAAACCGTGCCGAAATGTAACCCTGAATGGCGAGGCTGATCTTTGGAAAACGCTCCGTAAAAACGCAGCTCGCGATATAGTAGGAGCGCATAGCCATTCCCCTCTCCCTCATCTGCTTATACGCCATGGACCAAAAACGCCGCCGCGAGCATACGCGCGCGGCAGCGCCTTCACAACCAGTTTTTATTCATACAGCGGAAAACGCTGGCAGAGCGCTTCCACGCGGTCCACAATCTCATCCTTTTTATTTTCGAAATCCTGAATCGCCCATACCAGCAGGCGACCGACTTCTTCCGCCTCGGCGGTGCGGAACCCGCGCGCGGTTACTGCGGGGGTGCCTACGCGGATACCGGAGGTTTCCGCTGCGGGGCGAGGATCGCCGGGCACCTTATTCTTATTTACGGTAATGCGTACCTGATCGAGACGCTCCTCCAGATCGCGCCCGCTGATCGCCTCGTTTTTCAAATCGACCAGCATCAGGTGGTTATCCGTACCGCCGGATACCAGCTGTACGCCGCCGTCGGTCAATACCTTTGCCATCGCTTTGGCGTTGACCGCCACTGCGTGCCCGTACTCCTTAAATTCGGGCTTCAGCGCCTCGCCCAGCGCGACTGCCTTCGCGGCGATAACGTGCATGAGCGGACCGCCCTGTCCGCCGGGGAATATGGCGGAGTTGATCTTTTTGGCGAGCTTTTCATCGTTGGTAAACACCATACCGCCGCGCGGACCGCGCAGCGTTTTATGGTTGGTGGTGGTCACAACGTCTGCATAGGGAATGGGGCTGGGGTGCTCGCCCGTAGCGACCAGACCCGCGATATGCGCCATATCCACCATGAGATACGCGCCCGCTTCGTGAGCGATTTCCGCAAAGCGTTCAAAATCAATGATTCTGGGATAGGCGGACGCGCCCGCAATGATCATGCGCGGGTGATATTCCAGCGCGAGATCGCGCACCTGATCGTAGTCGATCAAACCCGTTTCGGGATTGCAGCCATAGGAGATCGCTTTATAGAACTTTCCGGAAAAGCTCACAGGGCTGCCGTGGGTCAGGTGACCGCCATTGCTCAGGTCCATGCCCAGTACGGTGTCGCCGGGCTGACACAGCGCCATATACGCCGCCAGATTCGCCTGCGATCCGGAATGCGCCTGCACATTGGCAAATTTCGCGCCGAACAGCTCCTTCGCGCGCTCAATGCACACGTTCTCGATCTCGTCTACAAACTCACAGCCGCCGTAATAGCGCTTGCCCGGATATCCCTCCGCGTATTTGTTGGTCAACACGGAGCCCATTGCCGCCATGACCGCCTCGGATACGATATTTTCCGAAGCGATGAGTTCCAGATTCCTGCGCTGGCGACCCAGCTCTTTTTCCATGATGCCCGCGATGACCGGATCCGCCTGCTGAATGAACCGAATGTTTTCCTGCTGCATAATGCTCGCCATCCTTTCTATACGCACAAAAAAAGTGACCGTTCGGCGGTCACAGAAACGGGCATTCCGCAAGCGTAAAATGAGAAATGCCGCTCTGTCCTTTCGCCTGAGAGATTGACGCGGAGCTTTCCGCGCTTGCCCCTTCGGCCCCCAACCCTCCTTGCGGGGGTCGGATGTCTCCAGAGTGTCGTCCGCCCACAGTCCTCATTCCCCACTGGGAACGCCTGAGAGTGTTCTCCTTCGGCGGGATTTGCATCCGCTCTCCTGTCGGCTTCAAACGACCTTCTATTCGATTAAGCTGATTATAGCATTGACCGCGCTTTACGTCAACAGATGCATTGTGAAGGTTTATAAAAGACGGCATATTCCTCAATCGTCAATGTAAACGCGACCATCAGAGGGAAGGATTATTGCATTCGCTTTGACGAAAGCGAAGTTGCATTTTATCTGGCGAAAGCAACGGGTCAATATTTCATTTCGCGAAAAATTCACGAAAAGTATTGACGGGCGCGCCTTGGATTGTTATAATTAATTTTACAAAGATGGCATATTTTAGGAGGAAAAACGCCATGAGAAAATGGATGATTTTAGCGCTGGCAGGGCTGCTCATGCTGCTATCCGCCGTCTCCTTTGCGGAGCCAACCGCCACGCCCATGCCTCAGCTTCCCCTCGATTACCTGAACGGTGTACTGGCACAGGGCGGATTGCCGGACTCCGGCTTCATTGTCGGTTACAAGGAAGACGGCGTAACGCCCATCGTCATTACCACCGAGACCATTTACGACACTTGGTATCTCCAGCGCGTTTTGGCGGGCTCGCTTTCCATGAACGCGGCGGATATGGGAATTGCCGCAACGGCGACCTTCCGAGGCGACGGTACCATGGTGCTGGAATCCGACGGCGAGCGCGAAACCTACACATGGACGCAGGACGCGCTGAACATTACCGCGATATCCGTCTCGGATGCGGAGGACGTATTGAACTTCACCTTCAACGAGAACATCGAGCTCGTATTGGAGAGCGACGACGTGCAGATGATTTTCTTCAATGAAGAGCCTACGCCTTCCGAAAAGGTGGAAACGGTAGAGAACGCCGACGCAAGCGCGTTTGACGGCACATGGACGCTCACCACGGTTAGCATGATGGGCGCGGAGTTCCCCTCCTCCCAAATCGGCATGGAATACTCGCTGGTCATTGGCAACGGCGAAGCGCAGGTCACCATAAAGTCCGAAGATGAGGATGAGGCGACGACCATCATTCTGCCCACCGAGTTTCAAGACGGCACGCTGGTACTCAATATAGAGGACGAGACCAACACCTTTACGCTGCGCGAGGATGGTAAGCTGGTCTCCACGCAGGGCGATTCTACTCTCACCATCGATTTTATCTTTGAACGCGAAGAATAATACCGGAATATATGAACCGGACTTTGGCGCGTTTCGCAGGTCGCACTCCCCCGCGAAAACGGCTGAGGTCCGGTTTTTTTATCGCATTCCCCAGTTACTGTTCAGCCTACGGCTTCACAGTAAGTGGACGGGGGACCCTGTCCCCGCCACTGCCACCCCCTCAGGTTTTGCTAAAATCGCTACGCGATTTCCGGGCGCAAAACCTGCAAGGAAGCGGACACTTGGTCCGCGTCCTCGCGGCGTACACGCCGCCGCTGCGGATTGAACGTCGGGGG
>JAFUAR010000292.1 GCA_017460585.1 Clostridia bacterium | reverse complement strand
GATATGAACCTATCCGGAGCGATTTTTGGGCTCACGCTCGCCACTCGCCCAGAAGAGATCTACCGCGCTTTCATTGAAGGCACGGCATATGGCTGCCGCGCAATTGTGGATAACTTTGAAAGCCACGGCGTGGCGGTTCATAAGCTGTATGCCTGTGGCGGCATTGCGAAGAAGAACGCTATGATGATGCAGATTTACGCCGATGTATTGGGGCGGGATATTCATATCGCCCGCTCCGCACAGGCACCCGCGCTCGGCAGCGCGATGTTCGGTGCAGTCGCGGCGGGCAGATCGCGCGGCGGATATGATTCGATTGGCGATGCCGCGCGAGAAATGGGCGGCTTAGATCATGTAATATATCGCCCCAGTGAGACGGGTAGCCGAGTTTATGCGCGCCTATACGGCGAATATCTGCGACTGCACGATCTGTTTGGGCGGGGCGAGAACGATGTAATGCATACGCTGCGCCAAATACGAAATGATGCGCGTATGATGGAGGACTAGCCGAATTTCTTTCTAAATAAAACTATTTGCGCAATATGCGCGAATATGCTATAATACCTGTATATCATGGAGGTGTGCGTTATGAACGAAAATTATCCTTCCGATGTGAAGCTCAATGAAAATCAGGATGGTACCGTATCCTTTGCGACGGATGTAGTTGCGACCATTGCCGGCTTGGCGGCAAACGAGGTGGAGGGCGTTTCTAGCATGAGCTCCGCCGCGGGATCTTCCGGATTTGCAGATATGTTTTCTCGCAAATCTACCCGCAATTTTACCAAGGGAGTACATATTGATCTGGATGGAAGCACCGTTGCTGTGGATGTGACCATCGTGGTGGAATATGGTTCCCCCGTTCCCGATGTGGCGCGCGGCATTCAGGAAAACGTGAAAAAGGCAATCGAGACCATGAGCGGTTTGGAAGTAAAGTCTGTAGATGTGCACATTACGGGCGTGAGCTTTGAACGCGAACAGCGCGCCGCCAAGGAGCTGGATGAGCAACAGAAGAAATTCCTTGAGGACGCGGAAAGCGCTGCGGAGGCTGAGGCAGAAGCGGAGGCTGAGGCGGAAGTCGAGCCCGTAGCCGCGGAAGAAGCGCCAGTTGAAACTGAGGCGGATGCCCAAGACGAGGTTGAAGAGCTCGAAGATAAGCTTGAAGAAGAAGCGCAGACCGTTGTGGATGAAGACGCTTTGAACGAAGAAGATGAAGACGACGAGGAAGAAGACTAAACGAAGGTGAAATTGTATGAAGGGAAAGTGGTATTTTAAACTGCTTCTGCTCATTCATTGGCTGCTTTCAGTCGCACTGTTTGCTGGACTGGTTTATTTGTATATTACAGATCAAACCGTTAAAGGGCTTGCGGCGCTCCTGCCCAGCCAGTATGAATTGCCGGTGTTGATTTGCGCGGCAGTAGTATACGTTTGTTTTGCCATCGCGGCGTTCTTCGCAATTGTGCGCAAACGTTCGCGGCGTGAAGATCGCGGGTTTGTGGTGATTGATACCTCAGATTCCGGTCGCGTGCGCATGGCGGTATCCGCCATTGAACAGATGGTGCGCGAGGCGGCGGGCTCCGTGGAAGGCTTGCAGGATATGAAGCCGGAGATCGTCGGCTTGGAGGATTCTATCGACGTACACGTGAATGCGACCATTATCAATGGGGCGCACGTACCTTCGGTATCGCTCAATCTGCAGCGTGCGATTCGTCAATATGTGGAAATGAACTGCGGTATCAATGTGCATGACGTAACGGTGAGCATATTGTCAGTTATGCGACCGGAGACCTCGGAAAAGCGATTGCGTCGTCCGCCGCATCCGAGTTTTGGACGCAAGGATGAGCCGCAGGAGGAAACTCATTCAGTAATGGAACCTGCGGACGGAACGATGCAGTCGGACTCTTCCGCAGTAGCTACAGAAGAGGATTTTCCCGCAAAGAATGAAGAAACCAATTCGGAATTAGAAACCCGCGCGGACGATGACATTGCGGCGTATATTCATGCCAGCGAACCAAAGGACGAGGAATCCAGTCAGGAGTGGTCGGAAGATGAATAGGCGTACAGCCCGCGAGGATGCCGTAAAACTGATCTACGAAATGGAAATGGGCGGCGACGGGGGAGAAGATACGCGGTTTGGCGTATTGGAGATTGATCCCAACGAGGAGGAAGCTGATTACGTTGAGCGGCTTTATCAGGGCGTAACAGAGAATGTCGATCAGATCGACGCGATTTTATCCGATCATCTGACGGGATGGACCATTGAGCGCATTTCCAAGGTGGATTTGGCTGTACTGCGCGTGGCGGCATATGAACTGAAATATGTGGGACTTCCTGCGAGTGTAGTGATTAACGAAGCTGTTGAAATTGTAGATCGCTACTCCACAGATAAGGCAAGGGCGTTTGTTAACGGCGTACTTGGCGCGCTTTCACGCGCTGAAAAATAAAAGATAGGCAATTGAACTGCATTGAACGCGGACTTCGCGGAAAGCGCTTTGGGTTTTCTTAATAAATACCCACGCATTCCATAGAAGCCCGTGTTTCAATGCTGTACGGCAGTAAAGGGGCGAAGGAATGCGCTGGACACAGGATAGGGCGTTGACGGTCAGCGAGTTAAATGAGTATGCTCGCTTGCTGCTTGCCGGAGATCCTCTATTGCGGAATGTGGAGGTTACGGGGGAAATCTCGGGATACAAACGCCATTATTCGGGACACCGATATTTTACGCTCAAGGATTCGGCGGCGCGCATACAGTGCGTTATGTTTCGACAGGATGCGCTCAATCTGGAATTTGAACCTGCAGACGGACAGAAGGTCGTCGCCAGCGGCAGTGCGTCCCTATTTGTGCGGGACGGCAGCTACCAACTATATGTGCATCATATGCGCAAGAGCGGGCGCGGCGATTTGTACGAACAGTTAGAGCGTATTCGAGAGCGGTTGCTTCGCGAAGGTTTGTTTGATCCCGCCCGTAAACGCGCCATTCCAGCTTTTCCGCGCAGGATTGGCGTGGCGACTTCGAAAACGGGCGCTGCGGTGCACGATATCATCCGCGTTGCCAAACGTCGAAACCCAAATATAGAAATATTGCTTGCACCTTGTATGGTGCAGGGCGAATATGCGGCGGAGGACATTGCCCGTGCCGTGCGTATATTAAATGAAGAGGGGAGCTGCGACGTGCTATTGGTCGGTCGCGGCGGCGGCTCTATAGAGGATTTGTGGGCATTCAACGAAGAAATTGTAGTGCGTGCCATCGCCGAATCGCGAATTCCGGTGATTTCTTGCGTGGGGCACGAGGTGGACACTACGCTTTCGGATTATGCGGCGGATTTGCGGGCGGCGACTCCATCGGCGGCAGCCGAGCTTGCCGTACCCGTATGGGAGAATGCGATTGCGCAAGTAGAAGATTTGACGCGTCGGCTGGCGTCCGCCTTGGAAGAGGGGCAAAAGCGCAGATACGATTTGTTGGACCGCGTTGTCCGTCGCCCATCTATGGAAAATCCTCTGCAGGTGCTCGTTGAGGCGCGCGCTGAAAAGCTGAAAGGAATATCGGATCAATTATATAAATCGTTCGCCGCAAATCAAACCGCACGATTGCATCGGCTGGATAATGCGTTTGGTCGTATGAACGCCTTGAATCCAAAGGGGGTTATACAGCGCGGTTACGCATATGTGGAGAAGAATGGTCACGTTGTTACCGATACAGCGGAAACAATGCTGGGCGAGCGATATCGAGTACATATGCGCGACGGCGTGCTGGGTGTAGAGGTGTTGTCGATTGAAGGAGAAACTTATGGCAAAGAAAAAGCTCACGTTTGAAGACGGCATTGTGGAGTTCGAGGGGATTGTGGATTCTCTTGAAAAGGGTGCGTTGCCTCTGGAAGAATCCATGAAGGCGTACGAGAAGGCGGTCGCGTTGGAACAATCGCTGCGAGCGATGCTGAACTCGATGGACGGGCGCATTCGCGAACTGACAGCGCAAGGGCAAACCGATTTTGAGGAGATCAGTCATGCGGACGATGAATGACTATGTCGCGCAAATCGAAGCGCGACTTAATGAGTTGTTGCCGCAATCTAGCAAAAATCAAGGTGTTCCTGTGCTTGGCGAGATGCCAGAGCTCCTGCAAAGCTCTATGCGATATAGCCTTCTCGCGGGGGGAAAACGGCTGCGCCCCGCGATGATGCTGGCGTGTGCTGAAATGTTCTTAGGCGATATTGAACATATGCTTGATGTGGCGTGCGCGGTCGAAATGATTCATACCTACTCGTTGATTCACGACGATCTGCCAGCGATGGATAACGACAGTCTGCGTCGCGGGCGTCCCACCAATCATGTGGTGTTTGGCGAGGCGCAGGCGCTGTTGGCGGGCGATGGGCTGTTGAATTACGCCTTTGAATGTATGCTGAATGCCGCACTACGTTACCCGGAAAAATCAATCGCATTTGTGCGCGCCTTGGGTGAGGTCGCGCAGGGTGCTGGCGTGACCGGTATGATTGCGGGGCAGACGCTCGACGTACAAGTGGAGCGAAACGGTGCGAGCGGAGAAGAACTGCTCCAATATATACAAATCAACAAAACAGCGCGTATGTTCATACATCCGCTGCGCGCCTCGGCGATATTGTCCGGAGCAAACGAGAACGATATTGAATCCATTGGTCGCTTTGGGAGAGCATTTGGACTTTTGTTTCAGGCGACAGATGATCTGCTGGATGTATTGGGTGACGGCGCAAAAGTAGGCAAGACGCTGGGCAAGGACGCCGCGGGTAACAAGCTGACCTGCATATCTCAATTTGGCATTGACGGAACGCGAAAGCGCGTTCATCGATTTGCGCAGGAGGCGCAGAATGCGCTCAATGATATACATTTGGATACAAGCTTCTTTGAATCGCTGCTTCGAGATATGATGGAGCGAGATCATTAATCTTTCGGCAGGAGGGAAAACGTTTTGCGGGAAATCAGGGATTCGGCGGAACTCAAGCGAATGTCCGTACGGGAGCTGAATGCGCTGGCGGAAGAAATCCGTGCTGAGATCATTGAGACCGTATCGGAACACGGCGGACATCTCGCTTCCAACCTTGGGGCGGTGGAGCTCACGCTGGAGCTGCATTATGTGTTTGATCTTCCAGAAGACAAACTGGTATTCGATGTAGGACACCAGGCATATACGCATAAGCTGCTCACCGGTCGGCTGCAGGGTTTCCGCAAGCTGCGCACGCGCGAGGGCGTGAGCGGCTTTCCGCAGTGCGTAGAGAGCGATTGCGACGCGTTTACCGCAGGGCACGCTTCTACGGCAATTTCCGCCGCGCTCGGTATGGCTCGTACGCGCGATATCATGCAGGGCAATCATCATGTGATTGCAGTGGTGGGCGATGGAGCGTTGACGGGCGGAATGTGCTATGAAGCGCTCAACGACGCTGGACAATCGGGCACGCGTCTGATCGTGATATTGAACGATAACGCCATGTCCATTTCCAAAAACGTAGGCGCGCTCAGCCGCTATTTAACCGGATTGCGCCAAAGCAGGGGATATCGTGCATTTAAACGCGGTACGCGAAATATGCTGGAGCGAATACCGGTGGTTGGACTGCCTATATTCAACGTGATTGATCGAGTGAAAGGGTCGATCAAAGCGTTGCTCTTGGATGATAAATTTTTTAGCGCGCTCGGTTTTGAATATATGGGTCCCATCGATGGGCACAATCTCCGGCACATGATTCGCATTCTTAAGCGCGCGAGGGATTATCAGGCGCCCGTACTCCTGCATGTAGTAACCCAGAAGGGGAAGGGATATACTCCCGCGGAAGATCATCCGGATCAATTTCACGGCGTAGTGCCATTTTTCATTGAATCTGGCGAGGCGAAGGAAGAGCCTGATGTGCAGACCAACGGTGAAGTCGCTTGTCAGCGAATAACCGAGTTGGCGGAAACGGATGTTCGTATTTGCGGCATTACTGCGGCGATGGCGGATGGCACGGGCATGGAGCTATTCAAGCAGCACCATCCGGATCGCTTTTTCGATGTGGGAATTGCCGAGCAGCACGCTGTGGAAATGGCAGCGGGTATGGCGTTCGGCGGATTGCGCCCTTATGTCGCTGTGTATTCCACATTCCTAGAGCGCGCGTATGATCCCATTTTGGTCGACATATGCAGAAATAGCCTGCCGGTTACGTTCTTAATCGACCGTGCGGGTTTGGTTGGTCGCGACGGGGATACGCATCAGGGTGTATTTGATTTAAGCTATTTGAGTATGATGCCCAATATGATCGTAGCTGCCCCACGCGATGCGAGGGATTTGCGAAGAATGATCGACCTGAGCATTCTGGTCGATCGACCGATGGCGATTCGTTACCCCAAAGATGGGGATGATTTGGGTCCGGGAATTCGTAGCCAGCGACCGATTCGCGTAGGCGAATGGGAATTGCTGCTTAATGGAACTGACGTAATGATATTCGCTGTAGGCCGAATGGTGCAAAACGCACTGCAAGCGGCGGTGGAGCTTATGGGGCATGGAGTCAGCGCGGGCGTGGTAGATGCCCGGTTTATTAAACCCATGGATACCGACCTGCTTTTAGAGTGTGCAAGAAAAGTAAAGCTTGTGGCGTTTGCGGAGGAAAACGCGCTGCGGGGCGGATTTGGCGAAGGCGCGAGTGCGTTTTTGCAGCGAGAACACGTTCATAATGAAACGTTGTTTTTCGGTGTGCCGGATTTCTTCATTCGCCATGGAAGCGTGCTGGAACAGCAGCGTGAGTGCGGGTTGACCGCGCCGCAGATCGCTTCCGCAATAGAAGCAAGATGGAAGACGATGGCGGAGTGACGCGATGAAAAAAATACGAGCGGACGAAGTACTGTTTGAGCAGATCGCGCTGCCTTCCCTGCAGCTCTCGCGCGCGCTGATTATGGAAGGACGCGTGATGCAGGGCGACCGCAAGATACTGAAAACTAGTGAGCTCATTGACCCAAATTCAAAGCTGCGCGTGCGCGGCGAGATAGACGCTTACGTAAGTCGCGGAGCGCACAAGCTGAAAAAAGCGCTGGAAGTATTCCGCATTGATTTGAGCGATCAGGTTTGCATGGATATAGGCGCCTCTACGGGCGGGTTTACAGACGTAATGCTGCGCGGCGGAGCGAGCAGGGTATATGCGGTTGATGTAGGATACAATCTGCTCGATTATCGTTTGCGGAGCGATCAACGCGTCGTGTGCATGGAGCGTACCAACGCGCGCTTTATCGAACCGGAGCAGTTTAATCCACGCCCGCGCTTTGGTGCGACGGACGTATCCTTTATCTCTCTGAAGGCAATATTGCCCGCTGCGTTTAGAGTGTTGGGCGAAGCAGGGCGCTTTGTCGCGCTGGTGAAACCGCAGTTTGAGGCGCTTCCTAATGAAGTGGGGGAGCGCGGCGTAGTGCGCGATCCTGAGGTGCAAATTCGGGTGCTCAATGAAATTGCCGCGTTTGTACCTACCCTGAATTGGCGGGTAAACGGTTTGAGCTATTCACCCATTCGCGGTCCGGAGGGCAATATAGAATTTTTAATGGATATGACGCCTGAAGGAAGTCAGTTGCCATCCACCGAGGTCTCCGTGCGCGATACAGTGCAGGCAGCTTATGACAAATTCTTGAAATCGTTAGGGAAGGGCTTGTAAGTCTAACCGAATTTGGTATAAATTATAATACAGAGGAAAACACTTTGGGGGTGACCGACGTGCGATTTCAACAGGTGGGCATCCAATGGAACGCGACAAAGGCGACCGGATTGGATACCGCCAGACGATTGATTCGCTTTTTGGAAACGCATGGTGTCGCCGTAGTTGCTAATGGGAGCCTGGCCCATGCCATTGATCGACCAGAGCTATCCGGAGAGGGTGGTTTTGCGCATTGCGAAATGGTTGCAGTGCTGGGCGGCGATGGCACTATATTACGCGTTTTAGACGAAACCATCCCCAATGATATTCCGGTATGGGGCATTAATCTGGGTCGGTTGGGTTTTCTATCCGAGACGGAGCCCGACGAGTTGGAAGCGGATCTTACGCGAATACTTGAAGGCGCTTACGCGATTGAAGAGCGTATGACGATGTGCGTGGATGGTTTTCCCAACGACAGATACTTTGCGTTGAACGAAATTGTAGTAAGTCGCGCCAATCCGGAGATTCATATTCTCTCACTGGAATACGCTTCCAATGGCGTCAAGATTCATAGAATTGCCGGCGACGGATTGATCGTATCCAGTGCGACGGGCTCTACGGCGTACTCGCTCTCCGCCGGCGGTCCAATTATCGCGCCGGGGCTGGATTGCTTTGTATTGACCCCCATCTGTCCGCATATGCTTAATGTGCGCCCCGTGGTTTTGTCGTCTTCAGATGTCATTTCCATTCGACTTACCGAAGGGCAGGAGAGCGCACGCGCGGTGTTGGATGGGCGTAAAATGCTGGAGATGAATCGCGAGCACCCTATGGTCACCATTCGAAAATCAGAACGAACGGCAAAATTTATTCGACTTCATGATAGAAATTATTACGATCTGCTCCGAGCGAAGCTCTCGGAATGGACGCGTTAGGCTCTAAAGCGCTTGGAGGTAGGGGCGAAAATGAAGAGTACCCGTCACAACTTGATCTTGGAAATTATAGAAGAGATGGATATTGAAACGCAGGAGGAGCTTGCCGCCGAGCTGAAGCGCAGGGGCGTGAAGGTTACACAGGCTACGGTCTCCAGAGACATTAAGGAATTGCGCCTGTTGAAGGTGCTTTCTGAGAGCGGCGGATACAAGTATGCTACCGTAGAACGCGCAGAAAAGGGTATGAGCGAACGCTTTATTCGCATTCTGTCGGAGTCGGTAATCAGCATGGAGGCGGTTAATAACCTCATTGTAGTGAAAACGCTTACCGCCAGCGCCAACGCCGCGTGTGAAGCCATTGATTCCATGAAATGGAGCGAGGTGCTTGGTACCATTGCCGGCGACAATACGCTGCTGATCATCACTCGCTCGGATGAAGCTGTGGAAACCATGATGACGAGATTCAACTCTTTGATCAAACGCTGATATGCTGATTGAACTCAATATTTCAAATATCGCATTAATTGAATCGCTCCGCATCGAATTTGCGGAGGGATTCAATGTATTGACGGGAGAAACGGGTTCGGGTAAGTCGATCATCGTCGATTGCATGAATCTCGTGCTGGGCGGTCGCGCAGATCGGGCGTTGATTCGAACTGGATCGGAACGAGGGTATGTACAGGCGTTGTTCGATGTTGCGAACAATACCGCTGCCAAGTCGTTTCTTAACGAACAGGGCGTGGATCATTCGGATGATAGTATCGTTATTTCAAGAGAAATCAGCCGTTCGGGGCGCAATATCTGTCGCGTAAACGGTATGATGCTACCGCTGGCGGCGCTCAGGCAGTTATCAGCTATGCTGTTGGATATTCATGGGCAGCACGAACATCAAACGCTGATGCGCCCGGGCACACACATTCATTTTCTGGATGCATTTGGCGGTACGGAGAGTAAGGCGTTGCGGTTACGCGTGGAATCGTTGTATCAAGAGCGCAGCGCGCTTGCCAAGGATATGAAACGTTTGATGGCGGATCTGCGGGAGCGCGAGCGGCTGGCAGATATGTTGCGCTTTCAGGCGGAGGAAATTGAAGCGGCGCATCTCAAGGCGGGCGAGGAAGAGCGTTTGCAGAATAAGCTGCAGGTCCTTTCCAACGCAGAGCGAATCCATGACAGTGTGGAACGCGCTTATAGGCTAACCTATCAGGGAACCGGCAAGGGGGAGAGCGCGCAAGAGGCGCTCAAGAGCGCATCGGCGGAAATGGAGCGAATTGCATCGTTCAGTCCAAAATATCAGGAACTGGCACAGCGTTTGCAGGAATTGTTTTACGCCGCACAGGATGTGGGCTATGAGTTGCAGGACGCGCTCGATCGATTGCCATCGGACCCTGCGTTGGAACAGAAGCTTTCGGATAGGCTTTCCCTCATCGATAAGCTGGAGCGCAAATACGGCGCGACGGTGGAGGAGGTAATTTCCTTTGGCGAAGAAGCGCGAAGACAGCTGAACGTCATAGAAACCGGAGATTTACAACTGACTTCAATGCGGGAACAGCTCGATCGATTGGATGGGGAGCTTGTGCAGGCTTGTCAAGCGCTAACTGCAAGGCGGGAAATGCTCGCTGAAACGCTTGCGGAGGCGGTAATGGCGCAGCTTATGGATCTGGGTATGGGCAATACGCGGTTTGAGGCGCGGCTCATTCCCGAACCCAAACCCACAGCGAACGGCAATGAACGCGTAGAATTTATGATATCCCCGAACCCCGGCGAGCCCTTGCGTCCTTTGGCGGAAATTGCTTCTGGTGGTGAACTTTCGCGCATTATGTTGGCGCTTAAGGCAATATCGATGGATATGGATTCAGTGCCTTCTATGGTATTTGATGAGATTGATACCGGCGTTTCCGGCAGAATGGCGCAGGTGGTCGGCGAAAAAATGTGCATGATCGCGGCAAACCATCAGGTATTGTGCGTGACGCACCTGCCGCAGATTGCGGCGCTTGGCGCGGAGCAGTATTTGGTACAAAAAAACGTAGATCACGAGCGAACGGAAACTACGGTGAGGCGTTTGGATCGTTCGGGGCGCATATTGGAGCTATCGCGCCTAGTTGGAGGCGCACATGATAGCGAAAGCAGCCTGAGCCATGCGGAGCATATGCTAAAGGCTGCCGAAGAAACGAGAATTCATTTGGAGAAGGCGTACGGAAATTAGGGATTAATCCCTTATTCCGGCGCCTTTTCCTGTATCATGCCGGAATTAATGTAATACGCCAAAATATCTACAATGCGAGCGTTTTTACCGCCCCGAGCGACGATTAGATCCGCGTAATCCACGTAATTTCGAATGTAACGTTCAAACATAGGCTTGACGGAATCTAAATACTGGCGATAAATGCTCTCTATATTGCGCCCCCTGTCGCGTATATCGCGTTTGACGCGTCGCATGAGGCATACATCCGGGTCGACTTGAATGAATATTCTGAAATCGAGTATATCTCGAACGGCAGGATCATAGAAAACGTGTATGCCTTCCAGCAGCACGACGTCTGCTGGATCGATGCGCTTTTCGGTATCGCAGCGCCGATGTTGAGTATAATCGTATCCTTTGGTGGTGATAGATTGACCTGCGCGAAGCGCCTGTAGATCCGCCAAAAGCGCGCTGTGCTCAAACGCATCCGGCTCATCGTAGTTGATGCGTTCGCGTTCCTCAAACGTCATGTTTGGATGATCCTTGTAATACGAATCCTGTTTTAAGTAAACGCACCGACCTTCAAGACGTCCGGCGAGTTCTCTGGCGAGGGTGGACTTGCCGCTTCCGCTCGCTCCGCAGATGCCAATCATGAGCATAACGATCCCTCCTTCATTTATTTTAGTCTAGCACAGGTTTGGCTCAATTGCAATCGTATGCCTACCAAAAAGTTTCAAATTCTTGCAGGATACTGTTCATATGAAGAATACACTTCATTTTTCTTCATTTGCGGTAGATAATAGGGTTTGATAGCGCAAATTTTTGAATATTAATATGAATCCACTTGCAAAAGAAAAGTATATGAATTATACTATATTCAAACAATGGGGTTTAGGGAGGACATTATGGAAAACGCACAAGAATTGATTGAGCGCCTGAATCACAGTGGAAAAAAGCTATCCAAGAGTCATCGGCGCATTGCGGAATGTATCGTGACTCATTACGATAAAGTGGTGTTTATGACGGCTTCGAAGTTGGGCGAGTACGTGGGTGTATCCGAATCCACAGTTGTTCGTTTTGCGGCCGCTTTGGGTTACAGCGGATATCCACAGCTTCAAAAGGCGCTGCAGGAATTGATTCGTCATCGGTTGACTGCGTCGCAGCGGTTTGAAATGACCAGCGATATGGATCATACGCAGGTGCTCAACAAGGTACTCAAGGCGGATATTCAAAATATACGTTCGACGCTGGATGAACTGGATGTGAATTCCTTTGAGGACGCTATTGAGAAAATACTTCAAGCGCGCAAAATATATATATTGGGTTTGCGCGCCTCTGCGCCGGTAGCAGAATTCTTCGGTCATTATCTCAAATTCATATTTGCCAACGTTACGGTGGTAACTTCGGGTATTAGCGATATATTCGAACAGCTTGCCCGCATTGGCGAAGGTGATTTGCTGATCGGCATTTCATTCCCGCGGTATACGGCTCGTTCCATTGAGGCAATGGAGTTTGCGCGCAGTAAAGGAGCGGCGTTGATCGCCATTACCGACGGACCGCTTTCACCGCTGCATTCTACGGCGGATACCTGCCTAATGGCAAAGAGCGATATGTCTTCGTTTGTCGATTCCCTTACCGCGCCTCTTTCGCTGATCAACGCCCTGATCGTGGCGTTGGGGCAGCGGCGCAGACATGAAGTTTCCGAGTATTTTGAGGGCATGGAGCAGATTTGGGACCAATATTCCGTATACCTTTCCAAGAGCGGAGAATAGTGGAAGCATGAGCAAAAAGGTTATTATTGTGGGCGGAGGCGCAGCTGGATTGATGGCTGCGCTTTTTGCCGCCAGAGCCGGTGCAAAAGTTTTGCTGCTGGAGCGAAACGAAAAGCTGGGGAAAAAAATATACATTACGGGCAAGGGTAGGGGCAATTTGACCAATGCCGTGGATATGCAGGCGTTTATGGCGCACATTTATCGAAACCCACGCTTCCTATACCCTGCGTTTGCCAATTTAGACAATCAGGGCTCCATGCGCCTGTTTGAGGAATTGGGGCTTCCGCTCAAGGTAGAGCGAGGAGAACGGGTATTTCCCGCCTCTGATCACGCCAGCGATATTACCGCCGCGCTTAAGCGGGCGTTGGACCGCGCAGGGGTAGAGACTAGGCTGAATACAAGAGTGCATGGGTTATATGTGGCGGAAGAACGCTGTGCTGGCGTGCTTGTGGAAAATGGCAGCTGCATTGCCGCCGATGCAGTAGTGCTGGCGACGGGGGGATTGAGCTATCCTTCCACGGGAGCTACCGGTGATGGTTATCGCTTCGCGCAGGATGCTGGACATCGGCTGGTG
>JAFUAR010000291.1 GCA_017460585.1 Clostridia bacterium | reverse complement strand
TGGAATGCACAAGGCAGCACGGCAAGCGATGACGAGTTTGACCTCGTGTGGGGCTGCTATACCGAAAAAGACAATGAGCTGCTTCGAAGCTGCATAGACGAGTGACGATGCGGAAATCGTCAGCGCTTCCGCAGAGAAGCCCTCTCGCTTCGCCTAGAGAATTGGCTCGATCACGGCTGGTGTTTGATGCGCTTGCGCCCCTGAAAGCGCTGGATCAGCACGCTCAATATCCACGCCAGTATTTCGTCCGCAAGCGCTTCGCCTTAGCCGTGAAACGCCTTTCCTCAAGCGCAAGCCCACCGAAAGAGGCGAGGCATTTCACGCCGCCGCTGCGGATGGAGCGTCGGGGTTGTGCCTCGACATCCCATGGGCGAATGCTAACCTCCAAAGCGGTGATTGTGCCACCGCCCTGCCATTCTTAGAATCCGTTGCGCATTTGCGATATCAGCAATCCGTTCGGAGCATATAGGGCGATCGAATCCGTTTTGGAGGTATGAATCACCTTCTTGTCGTTCCACAGCAGGTCGAACGAGCCTTCGGGGCTGGATAACGTGCCCACGGTGAGCGTTTCGCCCGCGCCGATCATCGCATCCTGCGGGAAGAGAAACAGCTCGCCGCCTTTGCTGGAATACAGATACCAGCCCGAAAGTGCTTGCGCCGCGCCGTCGTTGCGCAGGGTGATGGTATCGTCGCCCGGCAGCACGTCAATCACGCGCAGTGCGGCATCGATATTTGGCAGGTCTGTGCGGGTATAGCTCGGCGATCCGCCCTCGAGACGAATCTCGATCCAGCCGCTGCACTCCTGCGTCTGCACCGCCTCCGCGCCAATTTGCGCAAGCCCTGCCAATATGCGCCTATCCGGCGTTTCGGGCTTTTCCTCGCTGTCGGTGGAAATGACGGCGAGAGAGGGAGAAGCGGCGCGAAGCAGCGCGTCGGAGCAGGTGTCGTCGTCGGCGTGG
Source organism: Clostridia bacterium (assembly GCA_017460585.1). Classification (GTDB taxonomy): domain Bacteria; phylum Bacillota; class Clostridia; order Christensenellales; family Aristaeellaceae; genus Faecivicinus. The sequence continues at coordinate 5,919 of JAFUAR010000291.1, read as the reverse complement.
TTGGGTATCTTCAATACGTCGCAGCGCAGATCATCGCCGGAGGCGAGCAGTATGCCCTCCTCGCCAAACTCCATATCGCCCGTGAGCAGTATGCGCCCATCCGGATGCGAGACCATCAGCACCAGCGAATTATCGTTTTCGTTATTGGAGTTGGGGGTTTCGGGTGCGAGCACGGCGATCTCCGCGGAGCCGAAACGCAGGCTGTCGCCCCTCTGCAGCCAAATTACGCTCTGATTGCGCTGAGCGGCGGCGCGCACGGCGGGATGCTTTTTGGTCTTTACCCCCGTATACATTGCCGAGGCGTACCATTCGCCCACGGGAATATCGCTGCCCGCCAGCCAATCCAGACCGTCTGCGTGGTCGCCGTCCGTATGGGTAAGAATGACCGCGTCCAGCTCGGTGATCTGCAGCTGTTCAAACGCGGCGCGCAGCTTGCCCATAGAGCGAGCGTAGCCCGCGTCAATCAGTACATGGCGCCCGTCCATCGTCAATATGAGCGCGTCCGCCTTGCCCGCGCTCAGGGCGACGAGAGAGAGCTCATGCGCGCTTTCGGCGTATGCCGGAAGGAACGCCATTAGGCAGAATATGAGAAATACAACCCCAAATCGCTTCATACAGGCACCTCTTCTAAGAAACTGCGTTTTCACTGCGGGCAATCATCTAAAGCCCGTTTCGTTTTCGCTTGGTATAAAACATGGGGAATTCCGGTTCGGAATCCCCCTCAGACCGTTGATAAAGACCGCAACCGCATAAGACTCGCCGAAAACGGCGATTCTCTTGCTTCCTGCGTCAGCAGACCTTACAGAATCGGTCACTTACGTTTTAGTAAGCTCCCTCATCTGCAAGGTCTGCTTCCTTGGCTTGCAGGCTTTCTAAACGGTCTGCCAGTATGTTGACTTTGTCAACATACTGAGGGGAATTCCAATTTGGAATTCCCCCTGAATCGTTTGTTTGATTTATTCTTCCACCACATAGCGTATTTCGCCGGGCAGAATATAACCGAGCTCCTGCCGCGCAACGCGCATAATATACTCGTCGGTTTGCATATAGCGCAGTCGCTCGCGCAGCGCTTCTACCTGTTCCGCCATTTCAATTCGGTTCAATCGCGCCGCCTGAAGCTGCTTTGCGCCTCGGTTCCAATCGAAGGCGGTTTTCAGAAGGAATATGCCGGTTGCCACAATGCAGATCAGCACAAATCGCGCAAAGCGCTGGCGCGCGCTCAATCGCATACGCAAACCGCCTCCTTCGGACAATATACCCTAATTCTATTTCTACATCAATGTAAAGATTCCTGTATGCGAAACATGACAAAAATCGAACATTAATTGGGCAAAGCACATATTATTCAATCCGAGCGCAGGGCGTACGCGCTCGCCGTTGGGTCGTGACCGCATTGGGGCGAAGCGTTGAAATCATTGTGCAATTATTGACAATCGCATTTTTCATCGGTATAATGGAATAAGTTGAATAATCCGCAAAGGGGTTTGAATATGGGAACGATTTGCATTCTTCTCGGCTTGATCATCTTCATCGCCTCGCTTCTGGGCGGCTTCACCGCGGCGCGCGCCTATTTAGAAGGCGGACTGGCGAACGCCATCATCACGTTGCCGCAGGGTGTGAACGCCTACATTCTGTTCATTGCCGTAATCGGCGGTATAGGGCTTTTGATTTGCCTGAATTTGGTGATGCACGGACTCACCTATAACCGCGTAAACAAACTCATTCGTATGCGCCGCCATCACTCCTGATCGGCGCTTCCCATTTGCTGAAATGGCGGAATGGCAGACGCAGCGGACTTAAAATCCGCTGTCTGAAAGGACGTGCGGGTTCGAGTCCCGCTTTCAGCACCATATTATGACGACACAAAGGATTCATTGTGCCGTGTAGAAAACCTCCGATTTCTCGGGGGTTTTCTCCTATGTTTGCACCAAGCTGCTTTGAAACGGGGACTTCACACCACGCTCATTTCGCTTATTCTTATTATCGGACCATTGGATGAGTGTAAAAAAACTGGTGCATTGAGCAAAATATGGGAAACGGATGAAGATGATGATCGTCATTCAACTTCCGTTTCATTCCAAGTCGCTTACGCCGTTTCGGTTCATAAAGCACAGGGCTTGGAATATGAGTCTGAAAAAAATAATAATGAATGAAACAGGAGAAAGGTTTACTCCCAGCATATTCTATACAGCAATCACACGGGAAAAAGATAGATTGAAAATGGCTTGGAGCCCAGAAACAGAGCAAGCGGTTCTTGAACGACCAGAGGTGAAATCTTCAAATAAAGACTCCTTCCGCCTGTCTGCACTAAAAGGCTTACGGAGGATTGGAAAATTATAACCTTTAACGAAGGGATATTGAATGAACGATCAACTCCAAGTATTTGAAAATCAACCCATCCGAACCGCATGGGATAACGACAATGAGGAATGGTATTTTTCCATTGTGGACGTGATTCGAGTGTTGACCGGAAGCAAAGATCCGAACGCCTACTGGCGAAAGCTGAAACAGCGTCTCAAGGAAGAGGGCAATCAAACCGTGACAAATTGTCACGCTTTGAAAATGCGCGCGCGCGACGGCAAGCAGAGACTGGCGGATGTCGCTACGACCGAGCAGCTTCTCCGGCTGATCCAGTCTATCCCATCTCCCAAGGCTGAGCCTTTTAAGATGTGGCTGGCAGAAGTAGGTCGAGAGCGAATCGATGAAACCATCGACCCTGAATTAACGATCGACAGGGCTCTGGAAACTTATTCCCGTCTCGGCTATTCTCCAGAATGGATTAACCAGCGTCTCCAGACTATCCGCGCCCGCAAAGAGCTGACGGATGAATGGAAAGCGCATGGCGTCAGGGAAGGTCTGGAAAATGCTATTCTGACCGATGAAGTTACTAAGGCATGGTCCGGTATGACGACTCGTCGCTATAAAGATTTGAAGGGGTTAAAGAAAGAGAACCTCCGCGACAACATGAGCACCCTCGAGCTTGCTCTGAATATGCTGGCAGAAGCGACTACGACAGAACTGACCAAGGCACAGAACCCACAAGGACTAAGCCAGAATCAGGTAGTTGCTCGTGAGGGTGGCAGTATTGCCGGCAATGCGCGAAAGGAAATTGAAGCTCGAACGGGTCAACCCGTCATTACTTCGAAAAACGCGGCTAAGCTAAACTTTGTCGTAACGAATCTCATTGAGAATGTTGCTGATCAAACAGAGGATGATTCTGATCAATCGAAATAACCTGCTTGCTGCACACGTCCACCGAAAAACTGGCGCAGCATATTTCCCGAAAAAACACCCCCAACGGACGCTAAAAAAGGTATCCTCGCTCGACTTCTCACTGACGTCCGATTGCATAAGAGGCTGCCTTCTACACCAATTGTTATTGGCGTTTTAGGCAGTCTCTTTTTTGCTGCGCTTATGCAACCAAGGATTGAGCGTATACTTGGAATCCCCGCATATGCGTATTATAGATTCTGCTTGCGAAATTGGCGCTTGTCCAACTCAATTTGTACCGTGCCCCAATCGTGAATCGAATACAATACGGGCGCCAGCGCTTTGCCGCGTTCTGTGAGGGTGTATTCGGTTCTTGGGGGCATTACAGGGAACAGCGTGCGGTGGATGAGCCCGTCCGCTTCCAGCTCCCGCAGGGCTTTGGATAACATTACATCGTTAATGCCCGGAATAGAGCGTTTGAGGTCGCTGAACCGCTGCGGTGCGTCTTCGTCCGCCAGATGCCACAATATCGGTATCTTCCAGCGCTGCCCAATGATCGATAGCACATAGCGAACGGGGCATACCTCCTCGCCTCGCTCCAGCATTTCCCGCATTTCTATATACTCATGGCTAGTACTCATGCAAAACCTCTTACTAAGAAAAATATTAGTTATTGCTTTAATCTTATCAAGATAATATAATAACAAATATTCAAGCAATATGCAATAGGGGGAAAACACATGAAGGTGATCGCCATTAACGGTTCTCCGCGTAAGCGGTGGAATACGGCGCAGCTTTGCCAGGCGGCGTTAGAGGGCGCGGCGCAGGCGGGCGCGGAAACGGAGCTCATCCATTTGGAAACCATGAAATTTAAGGGATGTATGAGCTGCTATGCCTGCCATTCCAAAAAGAAATACAATACGACCGTTTGCTATTATCAGGATGAGCTGACCGAAACGCTTCAAAAGTGCATCGCGGCGGATGCCATTATCATCGGCAGTCCGATTTATTATGGCTTTGCCACGGGCGATGTGCGCGCCTTTATGGAGCGGCTGATGTTTCCCATCGACACCTACGAGGTAGACGACGAGGGATGCCGCCCGATTAAGCTGGACAAGGTCATTCCCACGGCAATGATTTATACCATGAACGCCGGAGAAGAGCATATGCGTAATAACGCCCTCGGCATGAACGAAGGCGAACTGCGAAGAATGTTCGGCTATTCCGAAAGCTATTTTGCTTACGATACCTGCCAGTTCAACGACTATGATCTGTATGCCGCCAATCTGTTCAATAAGGAGCACAAGTACGCGCGCAGGGAAAAGCAATTTCCCATCGATCTGGATCAATGCAGGCAGTTGGGCGCGCGACTGGTGGAAAAGGCGAAAGAAGCGCAGGCGGGCGTATTGAAGCGGGAGAAGCTGCGTATGCCGGAGGAATTTCTGAAAACACTAAAGAGATAGGGGAGGAGAGCACAATGAAAATCGTTGCCGTGAACGGAGGACCGCGCAAGGGCAAGAATACCGATCAAATGTTGAATGCCTTCATTGAAGGGGTGCGGGAGGTCGCACCGGAAGCGGAGATTGAATTCATCCGTTTATATGATTATGCGTTTAAAGGCTGCTTGAGCTGCTTTGCCTGTCAGCTGGAAAAGAACCGCGGAGAGATTGGCTGCAGGGTGAAGGACGAAATTAGCGATTTGCTCAGAGATACCCGCAACGCGGACGGTATTGTGTTCGTCAGCCCAATCTATTACTGCAATGTCTCCGCCCAGCTGCGTTTGTTCTGGGAGCGCCTGCAATACCCGGGTCCGTCCCGCAGGAAGCTCCCCACCGCGTTGATTTATACCATGAACGCCAACGAGGAGCAAACCGCCCAGTTCATGGGCAAGCCGCTGGAATTGAACAGCTGGTATTTGGAAGGATGCTTTGGCGAGAAGCCGGAAACGATCTGCTCTTATGATACTTTCCAGTATAACGATAATGTCGCTTACACGCCTGCCTTTCGAGAACCGGCAGCGCGCAAGAAGGCGCTGCATGACCAAAAGTTCGAAGCAGATTTAAGAAACGCGCAGAGCGCGGGAAGGCGTATGGCGCAGCGAATTGGAGAATGACGCAATGAAGGTATATGCTGTAAACGCCAGCCCCCGCAAGGGTTGGAATACCGATCAAATGCTGAATTCCTTCATCCGCGGCGTGCGTGAAGCGGCTCCAGAAATCGAAGTGGAGAAGGTCAACCTGTACGACATGGATTTCAAGGGCTGCCGCAGCTGCTTCGCTTGCCAGATGAAGCATACGGAGAATGGGCAGTGTTTGTTCCGCGACGAGGCGTATGAGCTGATTCGGGGCATCAAATCTGGCGATGGTTTTGCCTTTGCCGCGCCCATCTATTATTTTGAAGTGCCCGCCCAGCTGCGCGCCGTGTTTGAGCGGCTGTTCTACCCGGGCAAGGCAGCGCGCGAAATTCCCGTCGCGGCAATCTATACCATGAACCAGCCCCAAGAAAACATGGAGAAATACTTTAAGCGGCATATCGACGATATCGCTTTTTTCCTGCGCGATGTTTTCAATACAGAGCCGGAGCAGGTGTTTGCATATAATACGCTGCACTGGAAAAATCCGGAAAAATATCACTTCCCAGAGGATTGGTACTCGGAAAAGGTCAAATACCATAATGCGCATTTTCAGAATGATCTGCAAAGCGCACACG
>JAFUAR010000022.1 GCA_017460585.1 Clostridia bacterium | reverse complement strand
TCGCCAGCTCCAGCTCATGGTTGGGCGGGAAGGTCGGCGCGATACGGATATTGCTGTCGTGAGGATCCTTGCCCAGCGGATAGGTTGCGCCCGCTCCGGTCAGCACCACGCCCGCCTCGCGGCACAGCGCGCCGAACTTGGTGACTGTGCGAATGACCTCGGCAAAGCCGGGCTGTCCCGGGCGATATTCATCCGTCAGGTAGGGTACGGCGATGTACTCGCAGCCGATCTTGAGGTGATCGGAAATCACGCCGAACATATTTTCCACAATCAGCGCGTAGGGCACGTGGTCCGAAATGGCGATCAGACCCGTTTCGTTCAGCATTTCCCGAATCTCCTCCGGCGTATGCCCGTAAAAGCCCGCGAACTCCACCCCATCGTACCCCAGCGCCTTGAGCTGCTTCAGCACGCCGAGCAGATCCTTCGCGCAATCCTCGCGCGCGGAATAGAGCTGGTATCCAATCAATGCCTTGCCCATGGGAACTCTCCTCCTCTATTGTTCGTTTTCGATATCCGTAATCAGGTCGATGCGGCGCTGATGCCGACCGCCCTCGAATTCCGTATTCAGAAACGCCTCCACAATGCTCTCCGCCAGCACCTGCCCCACAATGCGCGCGCCAAAGGCGATGATATTGGCGTTGTTGTGCTTGCGGGTGAGCGCCGCGCTGCAGGGCTCCGAGCAGAGCGCGCAGCGAATGCCCTTGACCTTGTTGGCGGCGATGGAGATGCCGATGCCCGTGCCGCAAATCAGTATGCCGCGGTCGAATTCGCCCGAGGCGACCGCCTGCGCCACCTTCTTGGCGTATACGGGATAATCCGCGCTATCGCTTTTGTCGGTGCCGAAGTTGACCACCTCGTGCCCCATTCCTTCCACATAGGTCTGAATATGCCGCTTGAGCTCCACGGCGGTATGGTCGTTTCCAATGGCGATTTTCATAATTGACTGCGCTTCCCCTCTATCAATCAAATGCGTCCATGCAAAGGGTATCACATTCCCATGAAAAAGTCAATTGATTCCAGCGGGGAATCTACAATGCCGGTTACTGTTCAGCCTACGGCTTCACAGTAGGTGAACGGGGGATTCCATCCCCCGCCACTGCCACCCCCTCAGGTTTTGCTGAAACCGCTACGCGGTTTCCGGGCGCAAAACCTGCAAGGAAGCGGACACTTGGTCCGCGTCCTCGCGGCGTACACGCCGCCGCTGCGGATTAATGTCGGGGGTTGCGACCCCCGACACCCCCATGGGTGAATAGTAACCTATGCTGTGAACGGAAAATAGAATGCCCCGCCGCTGCGGATTGAACGTCTGACGCGACACCCGATACTCCCCCATAGGTGAATGGTAACCGCATTCCGAATTAGCCGCAACTTATTTTTAGGCTTGACACCTAACGCGCGCAGGATGTATATTGAAACAAAGGAAGTGATTCCATGCTTCGCAGAATCTTGATTCCCGCAGTGACAATTGCCGTTTTGGCGCTGATGGGATATCTGCTATATTCCCCGCCCGCGTTTTTGGACGCGCTTTCCGGCGCGACCGAGCGACTCAAGGGCGAGGAAACCGAGTTGGTCGGAAGCTACGTGTTCGGCATGAACACCGAGCGGGTCTCCGCCGCCCATACGCGAGACAGCGTGCGCGCCTTTCTTGAAGGCGAGCAGGGCGTTATAAACGATACGACCGGCACGCTGCACATCGCCGTGCAGGCGGACGACAAGCCGCTCAACGAATGGGTGGACGGGCTCGTGGAGCGCCTGAACGCGCGCGGCATACAAGCAAAGAAGCACGGCTATTCGGCGCTCATGCTGCGCTCGCACCTGCTGGGCGGCGCCTACGAGGCGTTTGTAACCACGCGCGGGTTCATGGATATGGACCTGCTCAAGGGGCTGGACGCCGTGCCGATGGACAGCGCCGCCATGAACGCGCTGCTCGTCTCTGTGGAGGGATAATATGCTTCGCAAAATCAACGCGGCAATTTCCATACTGCTCATCGTCATCTATATGCTGCACGGCGTGCTCGGCAGCTTTACGCTGCTGGAAATCAGCCCGTGGGCGGGCAAGGCGCTGGCGCGGTTTGGTCTGGTGCTCATCGGCATTCACGTGCTGCTGGGCGCGATACTCACCGTTCAGGCGTTTCGCGTATCGGCGCAGAAGGGCGAAAAGTACTACAAGCAAAACGCGCTGTTTTGGACCCGCCGCATCAGCGGTCTGGTTCTGGCGCTGTGCATCGCCTTCCACATTGGCGCGTTTGGCGAAACGAAGGCGGGGCGCTACGTGCTGGTGCCGTTTACCACCCTCAAGCTCATTGCGCAGCTCATGCTCATCGCCTCGCTGTTTATTCATATATTCATAAACATTCGCCCGCTCATGCTGCATATCGGTTCGTTGAAATTCCGCGAGCGGCGCATCGATATTTTTCTGGCGCTTTCCGTATTGCTGCTGTTCTTTACCGCGACTATGATCATTTACTACATCGGGTGGCATGTGCTATGAGTAAAACGCTGTTAATCGTCGGCGCGGGTCTGGCGGGGCTCTCCGCCGCGTACACCTGCGCCAAGGCGGGGCATCGCGCCGTGCTGGTATCCGCCATGCCCTCCGAGCGCGCACAGTCCGTAATGGCGGAGGGCGGCATCAACGCCAGCCTGAACACCCGCGGCGAGCAGGACAGCCCCGATCAACACTGCGCCGACACGCTCAAGGCGGCATGCGGTTTGGCGGATCCGACCGCCGTGGCGGGCATGACCGAAGCCGCGCCGCAAATCGTGCGCGAGTTAAGCGCCATGGGCGTGTGCTTCAATCGCTTTCAGGGCGATATTGATTTGCGCAATTTCGGCGGGCAAAAAAAGAAGCGCACCGCCTTCTGCCAAAGCGATACGGGCAAGCAGATTATGACCGCCCTGATCGACGCGGTGCGCCGCTTTGAGGCGGAGGGCTTGGTCGAGCGCCGTCCGCACCACCTGTTTTTGCGCCTGCAGCGCGCAAACGGCTGCGCCTGCGGCATGGAAATACAGGATGCATACACCGGTGAAACCGCCGTGCTGCAGGGCGACGCGGCGCTCATTGCCACGGGCGGAATGCACGGGCTATTTCAGGATACCACGGGCTCCTGCCTGAATACCGGCGCCGCGGCGGCGCAGCTGTTTTCGCAGGGCGTGGAAATGGCGAATTTGGAATTTGTGCAGTTCCATCCCACCACGGCGCGGCACGGGCGCAAGCGCTTTCTAATTACCGAAGCGGCGCGCGGCGAGGGCGGGCGGCTCATGGTGCCGCGCGACGGAAAGCCCTACTACTTTATGGAAGAGAAGTACCCCGAGCTGGGCAACCTGATGCCCAGAGACGTGACCGCCCGCGAAATATGGAATATGCAGCGGGAGGGGCAGGTCTATCTTACGCTGACGCATTTGGACGAGGCGGTGTTTACCGGCAAGCTTTCGGGGCTGGTGAGCGACTGCGCCACCTTTTTGAACCTCGATATTCGCTCCGCGCCCATTCCGGTAACGCCCGGCATTCACTACGTCATGGGCGGCATACGGGTGGACGCGCAGCATAGAACCAGCGTGCCGCACCTGTACGCGGCGGGCGAATGCTGCGCGCAGTACCACGGCGCGAACCGTCTGGGCGGCAATTCGCTGCTGGGGGCGATTTACGGCGGACGCGTCGCCGCGCAAACCGCGCTGGCGGAGGCGACCGCGCCGGAGGGCGCGCGCATATTGGACGGCGACCCCGTAAGCGACGCGCCGTTTCCCCACGCGGATACTCTGCTGCGCGCCATGGGCGTGGTGCGCGACGAGGCGACGCTCAGCGGCGCGCTGGAAACCCTGCAAACTGAAACGGACGCCAACGCCCTGCTTGCGCGCGCCATGCTG
>JAFUAR010000290.1 GCA_017460585.1 Clostridia bacterium | reverse complement strand
CGAGTCTGTCCAAGCGGTCTCTCTGTTCCGGGGAGAAGGGGACGTGGCGAAATGCGATTTTCACGTTCATAAGCTCCTTTGCTCTGTGTTCAAATGATTCGGTTTACAGGGGCAGATGCACCCAGCGCTCTTCGCGGTGAGACAGCTCGGCGGCATTGATCAGCTCCTGAACTCGAGCGCTCTGAGCGAAGTTGCCCTCGTTCTTCTCTCCGCCGCTGACAATTTCCTCCAAGAAATTCTGAATCAAGCAGCCATAGAAGGCGGTGTCCCACTCGTCGTCGGGACGATGTCCGGGGTTCCAGTAGCGGTCCGGAATTTCCAGCGGGCGGAACTTCACCGCCGCGGCGTCAGCGGTGGTCTGCAGCTGTACGGAGTTGCCGTTGGCGTCCTTGTAGGGGGCGTAGCCCTCGGTCACGTCGGAAGCCGCGGCGTAACCGTCGGCATACTCGAGCCGCTGAATTTCACCGGTCTCGGGGTCGGTAATCAAGGTAGCGCGCAGAGCGCCGCGGGAGCCGTAAATAATGGCGGTGATTCCGGGGTAATTGCCCACGGTCACGAAGCTGGTCTGCATGGAGAACAGGGATCCGTTCTTGCAGCGGGCAATCCACATATCGGCATCGTCCCAGTTGATGCGCTCCAAATGGTCGTCCACATTGTAGCGCCGACGCTCGGGTACCAGATTCGCCATTTCGCAGACCAGCTTTTCAATATCGCTGCCGATCAGCTCAAGCCCGATATCAATGGTGGGCGCGCCGTAGCCCTCCATGGAGCCCACCTCAATGTTGCGCACGTCGAAATTGGTGCCGACCAGAGGAATATCTTGGGGATAGGACTTGAACAGACGCTTGTCCTGAGGGTACCAAGGATCCAGCCACTGGCTGTTCTGCTCGTATCCGTTGAAGAGCCAAGGCGTGCCGATTTTGCCCTCGCGTACCAGATCGAACATATACTGTACGGCGGGCGCGTAGCGGAAGGTAAGCCCAACCTTGGTCTTCAAACCCTTGCTGCGGGCGAGAGCGTCCAATTCCTGAACGCGGCGGTAGTCCTGCGCCACGGGCTTCTCTACCAGCACGTGCTTGCCATACTCCAGCGCCAGAGCGGTGAGGGGCTCGTGGCTCTCGCCGTGCTCGTCGCGGGTGCATACGTCGATTACGTCCAAATCGGGGCGCTTAATCATTTCCTCGGCGTTGTCAGTCACCTCCGGCACGCCGAATTCCGCCGCGCGCCGCTTGGCGAGCTCAATATCCTGATCGCATATGCATACTAAATCGCACAAATCGCTGCGTACCCAGCCGGGAATGTGGGCTCTGGAAGACCAGCGACCCGCGCCAATAATGCCAACGCGAAGCTTCTTTTCAGACATTTTTCTTTTCCTCCGTTTCTGTCATATGGAATGAATCCCAATTCACGTAAGTGCTCTCATAATATATTGATCGTTTCGTCCGTGTCAATGCTATTTGGAATTCCCACAATTTCTCATATTCTCATAGTGCACATTCGAATGCGGCGAATTCATTTTTTGCCAGGAATCATTCCTTTTCCGCTCGCAGGTTTTGTACGCTGCTGCGCTCGATCAGCTGGGGGTTGTATATCAATTGGCTGCGGGGCATGGAGGGCTGTCGACGCCGGCGGCACAGGGTCTTTACCGCGTCGACCGCCATGCGGGCAAAATCTACGCTCATGCTGGTCAGCGGTACTTGGCAGTGTGTGACCATCTGGCTGTCCTCGCAGTTGCATATGCTGATATCCTCCGGAACGCGCACGCCGTGGCTGATCAGCTCGTTCAATATGCTCACGGAGATGTCGTTGGAGGAGACCAGCGCGGTGGGGCGTTCCTCCAGCGCCAGCAGTTGATTCGCCACGGCGATGCCGTTGGCGTAGATTAGGCGGTCGACGTGGATAATCCATTCCGGACGCAGCTCCAAGCCGCTGGCCTGCATACAATCCATGAAGCCGGTTTTCTTGTCCTGCGTGATGGTGGAATCCCTGCTTCCGCCTATGAAACCAATCTTGCGGTGACCGTTTTCAATTAAGTATTCCGCGCCGAGGAAGCCCATGCGGTAGCAGTCGCTGCGCAGGCAGTCGCTGTCCATGCTGGGCAGGTACCGTTCCACCATGACCATGGGGCAGGAGAAGTTGCGCAGCATGGATAGGGTTTCCGGAGTTTCGGTAATGGTCATGGAAATAATGCCAAAGAAGTGGTTGTCCTCGGCGAATTTCAGAAAGGAACGCTCGCGTTCGGGGGAGAAGTTGGTAATGGCCATGAAGGCGCGTTTTTGTTTTTTGTCCAGCTCCTGAACCAGCTCTTCCACAATGTGGGCGGCCAGAGAGCTGCGTATGCCGCCGACCAGTATCATCACCACATCGTCGTTGCCTCGACGCACCTGCGGAAGCGGTTTGCGGCGGGAGTAATTCAGGCGCTGAATGGCGTCTTCAACGATCTGGCGCGTTTCCTCGGCCACGTAGCCGCAGCCGGTAGTCACGCGCGATATAGTGGAAATGGATATGCCGGTCTCTTCCGAGATCTGCTTTAGAGTAACGCTCATGCCTTCGCCGCCTTTCGCTCATTTTCAAGATACCACTCGAAGTGTTCCTCCAAAATGTCCAGCGGAATCGCGCCAAACGCCAGCACCGCGTCGTGAAAGCGCTTTAAGTCGAACCGCTCTCCCAGCGTCGTCTCGGCGCGCGCGCGTAAGTTTTGAAAAAAACGGCTGCCCCACTTATACGCCAATGCCTGCGCGGGCATACCAAAGGTGTAGCGCAGCAGCTCGGTGTTGATTTCGGAATCCGTCAGCATCGTATGCTCCAGCAGGAAAGCCTTCGCTTCGTCAAATGTCCAGCCCAGAGCGTTTAATCCCGTATCCACAATCAGCCGGCAGCACAGGAAGCTGTCCCACGACAGCCGCCCCAATTCGTCTACATCGGAGTACAATCCCAGCTCCCGACAAAAGCCCGAAGCGTACTCGGCCCAGCCGTCGGCAAAGGCGGTGTTATAGTGGTGGTGAATAATATCCGGCAGTGTGGGATCCTCCAGCACCAGATTCATCTGGTAGTGATGCCCGGGCAGCAGCTCGTGGTAGACCACGGCGTGGGTGCGAATTTGGCAGCGCTTTTCCAGCTCCAGAGCGCTGTAGTAGTATACGCCTATGGGCTTTTCCACCGGCACGTTGTAGTAGCCCCAGCTGGTCGTCGCCTCCGCCGCGGGGTCCAAGCGGGCTACGGCGCAGTCGGCTTTGGGCATACGGGAAAAATATTTGGGCATATACGGGCGAATCTGATCCAGATAGCCGGTCATGGTCTTTTGCATCTGCTCCGGAGTATGAAAGCGATAGCGGGGATCATTTTGAATGGCGTCCAGACACTGGCGCAGCGTTCCGGTATAGCCCATTCTCCGAACCACGTTGAGCATATCCGCCTCGGTGGCTGCCAGCTCCTCGTAGCCCCGTTCGTGAATTACGCGGGGGTCTAAACGCTGTGAGATATAGGTATCCACCTCGTTCATGTAGAGCCTCTCTCCCCCGGGATATTGGCACATACCGATGGCTTTGGGCGCAAGCGCCATATACGGTCCGGCAATGTAATCGATGAGCGCGGACATCTCGTCGCGAACGAGCGCCGCCTTGGCTTCGCAGCCTTCAAATCGCTCCAGCGCGGCAAGCCGTGGCGCGCAGCTTTCCAAGCTTTTGAGGGTCAGTCTGCATCCCTCCTCGGGCATACGAATGTAGCGGCGGGACTGCGCCTCCAGCTTCATGCGCTGCGCGCGGATAAAGGGCGCCAGATTGTCCAGAATTTTCAAATACAGCGCGCGTTGCGCGTCGGTATGCACGGGCAGCTCGGAGAGCTTGTCTAAGAAGGTGGGAATCATGTTGTAATAATGGTTCAGGTCAAACCGCAGCCAATAGTTTTCCTCGTTTTTTCGAATGTACCCGCAATAATAAATTAGTATTTTCAGCATAATGCGGTCGTTGTGCGCGGTGCAGGTTTCCAGCATGGCGCGGGCACAGGCCTCGGTCGCGTCGGCAAGGGCGCTGTCGCGCTGAGCGCGTTCCAGAGAGAGGTCCGGCAGCTCGCCGTTGGGAAACTGCCATTTGACGATGTAAACCTCGTTGTTTTCTACGGTTGCGGCATAAAAATCGTCGCAGAGTCGGCGAATTTCTTCGGAAAGTTTCATGGATATCCTCCTTTTCCATAGGGTAATGCTATCAAAGAGCGTTCAGCATATTCAAATAATGCAATAATATCACAGTAAAAATGGTATGTAAACCCAAAAATGCAAGAATAATCCGTTGAATATTCAACAAAATGAATTCTCATACATTCCCACAATTGACTAAACACATGGATTTGTTTATAATCTAACAAACGTTCTGTACTGCTTTACAACTTTAAAGCAGAAAAGGTCGGCTTCATCAGGCAAGATTCCTGTTGAGCATACCGCCGGTACATCCGGCAAAATCAAAAAAGGAGACGGTAGCATGAAAAAGATTCTTGCAATGCTTCTGGCGGCAATGCTCGTTCTCATGGGCATCAGCGCCATGGCCGAAGACGAGACGCCCCGCGTGGGCGGCGATCTGGTGGTCGGTCTGGGTTACGAGCCCGACACGCTGAACGTCTATTCCACCCATCTGATGGGCGACGTTCAGGCACTCATCGTAGAGGGTCTGCTGGTTCCCGGTCCGGACATGGAGTATGTGCCCGTGTTGGCCACCGAGGTGCCCACCGTTGAAAACGGCGGCATCGTAATGGGCGAAGATGGTCAGACCATGGATATCACCTATCACCTGCGCGAAGGCGTAAAGTGGCATGATGGCGAGCCCTTCACCTCTGCCGATGTTCTCGCGACTTGGGAAACTCTGAAGAATCCCGAGTGGGACGCTGAGTCCAAGGACGGTGTGGAAGATATCGATTCCATCGAGCTGCCCGACGATTACACCGTCGTGTGCCACTACAACACCGTGACCCCCGATTTCGCCCAGACGCTGTTCACCTTCGGCATTATGCCCAAGAAGTACATCGAGGGCGTCGATATGAACGACCCGAACAACGGCTATAACAACAGCCCCGTGGGCACCGGTCCCTACAAGTTCTCCGAGTGGGTATCCGGCGAATACATTCGCGTGGTTCGCAACGAGGATTACTGGGGAGAGAACGGTCCCTATCTGGATTCCATCACCATCCGCTTTGTTACCGATGAGAATACCCGCATCAATATGCTGAAGTCCGGCGAGATCGACTTCACCTATGGCGTGGGCTTCACCAACTATGATCAGGTGAAGGATCTGCCCGGCTACGAGGTCATCGTACACGGTCTGAATTCTTGGCGTTATATGGACTTCAACCACGCCGTACCGGGTCTGGATGATGTAAACGTCCGTCGCGCCATCGTAAGCGCCATTGACAAGCAGGCGCTGGTCGATCAGCTGTTCGGCGGCATTCCGCAGGCTTGGGATCAGCCTTGGATGCCCAGCGATCCCTTCCATGTGGAAGGCTTCGAGTCCGAGTGGAGCTTCGATCTGGACAAGGCCAATCAGCTGCTGGATGACGCCGGCTGGGTTGTGGGCGCCGATGGCGTTCGCGAGAAGGACGGCACTCGCCTTGAGTTCACCGCGATCACTCGTTCCGGTGGCGGAAACGACGCGCTCATCGCTCAGGTCGTCGTGTCCTATCTGAGCCAGATTGGCATTAAGATCAATACCGAGGAATACGCTTCTTCCACCTTCACCGCCATGATGTATGCCGGCGAATACGAAATCGGCATCGGCGGTTACATCACCAGCCCCGGCGCGAGCCGTACCGTGATGTACGCAATCGGCGGCGCGCTGAATCGCGGCAACTGGAACAACCAGGAGTTCACCGATCTGTGCGAGCAGATCGATCGCGAGCTGGATGCCGAAACCCGCAAGGCGCTGGTTGCCGAAGCGCTCACCTACTTCGACAGCGAGCTGCCCCAGATGGTCATCTATGCCAACACCGAAATCGATGTGGTGACCGATAAGCTGCGCGGCTTCGTTCCGAACCCGACCAATATGACCAACTTCTGCCAGTCCGCTGGCTGGTGGCTTGCCGAGTAATCGGCGGAGCTGGTTTCCGGAGCCCATGCGGGTTTTCCGTAGACTGTAAAGCCTAAGCATGGAGCGGGCGCGATCAACGCTGGTGTAACCAGAATCCGATCGCGCCTGCTCTTCGGTATCTATATTTCGACCTATTATCAGGGCGCCTCGCGAAGCGTGGGAAGTCGCTTTCCCGCCTTCAATACGAGTATTTTGGGGCTCCCGCCCGCGCAGGCGATCGTCCTGCCGGAATTGCGTTTATGGATGGCTGACCGTGTCGAGGGGGAATACACTTGCTGAAATACATTATCAAAAGGGTTTTAAAGGCAATACCGATGCTTCTTGCGGTATCGATTATTATTTATGGTCTATTGCAGGCCATGCCCGGCGATCCGCTGGATATGTATCTGGAAAATCCCAGCGCCACGCCCGAAGCCATTGCCGCCATTAAGGAATCCTACGGTCTGAACCAACCCGTATATATACAGTATCTAAACTGGTTGAAGGGCATCGTGACCGGCGACTGGGGGCGCAGCTTTATGTCCCGACGCCCCGTGCTGGAGCTCATTATGGAAAAACTGGGTCCCACGCTGCAGCTCTCCGGAACGGCGTTCCTCATTGCGCTGTTTATTGCCATTCCCTTAGGCATTACCGGCGCCATCAAGAAGGGAAAGCTCTTCGACAATGTAACCTCAACTGCGACATTTCTGGGAATATCGATGCCGAGCTTCTGGTTTGGTATGATGCTGCAATTGCTGTTTTCCGTGCAACTAAAGTGGCTGCCCACAGCGGGTCGTACATCGCTGGTGGGTGAAAACGCAGGCAGCGCGGGCGATGTGGCGCTGCACCTTATCATGCCCGCAATCGTTCTTTCCTTAATATATATTGCCAGCTGGGCGCGTTACGCCCGGTCCAACTTCATCGAAGTCATGAATCAGGATTATATCCGTACGGCGCGCGCCAAAGGGCTGAAGGAGCGCACCATATTCGTGCTCCACGCCATGCGCAACGCACTGATTCCGCTGGTCACGGTGGTGATGCTGGATATTCCCGCCATTTTTTCCGGCGCGGTCGTTACGGAAACGGTATTCGCTTGGCCGGGCATGGGCTCTTTCTTTAACGATGCCCTGAGCAAGCAGGACTTTCCGTTATTGATGGGAATATTGATGATCAACGCCATATTGGTCATTCTCAGCAACCTGATCGCGGATATACTTTACGCGGTGCTGGATCCCCGTATCAAATACTGAGGAGGGTTTGACATATGTCCTTGTTCAAATCCCGCAAACAGAAGCTCGCAGAGCTGGAAGCGCGCGTGGCGAGCGCACCGGTGGTGCGCACTCCGGCGGAGCAGGCATGGCGCCGTTTTCGAAAGAATCGTCTGGCCATGACCGGCGCGGGGCTGCTGGTATTTCTGGTGCTGTTCGTGGTGATCGGCAGCCTGACCACGCCCTATAATCCCGATATGGTGGATCTAATGAGTATCCGCGCCGCACCCTCGGCCAAGCATTTGCTGGGCTGTGACGATCTGGGTCGCGATCTGCTGACCCGCTTGCTCTACGGCGGGCGCATCTCCCTGTCGGTGGGTCTGGCCAGCGCGCTGCTGTCCATGACCTTGGGCACCCTCATCGGCACCTTGGCCGGCTATTTCGGCGGCTGGGTAGACGCGTTCATGATGGATTTTACCGACATCGTGCTCACCATTCCCACGTTGCCGCTGTTGATGGTGGTCGGCTCGGTATTCAAGCCCTCGCCAATGTTTCTGGTGGTAATGATCAGCGTGTTGAACTGGACGACCACCGCTCGTCTGGTGCGCAGCCGCTTCCTGACTCTGCGCACGTTGGACTACGCTCGGGCGGCTCGGGCAATCGGCGCGCGCAATGGTCGAATCATATTGTTCCACCTGCTGCCCAATTCGCTGGGCGCCATCGTGGTTACGGCCACGCTGTCGGTCGGGCGTTCCATCATTATGGAGTCTACGCTGTCCTATTTGGGCTGCGGCATCAATCCGCCGACCGCCAGCTGGGGCAATATGCTCCAGAGCGCTCAAAGTACCATGGCAACCGCTCCGCTGACGGCGATCGCCCCGGGCGCGTTGATTCTATTAACGGTGTTGGCATTTAACTTTCTGGGCGACGGACTGGACGACGCCATCGACCCGCGTCGTGAACGTTGAGGAGGGTATATCGACATGGATTACAGACTGAGTGACCGCACAATCGACTTATCTGTGGATGTGGCTCGGGCGACGATGGGCATTGACGCCCTGTATCGCCAGGAAACGGGTTTCAGCGACCTGCACGACGGTCTCGTGGTGCTGAATATGTGCGATGTTCAGCCCGAACCGTTTGAAAGCTATGCCGCCGCGCAAGCGCGCCTTGCGGAGCTTTCCGCCCGCGCTTTTGGACTGCCCGAACCGGATCGCCGCCTCTACTATACGCAGGCTTGCACTTCGCTGTGGTCCTTTTGCGAGTGGAGGCAGGGCAAGCTGCCGGATATCGCTGACCAGATCGGTCTCTTCCTGCATGTCAATCCCGCCGCCGCCAGCCAGAGAGAGCTGGATGCGTACAATAAGAAGCTCTATGCCCTGCTGGGCGAAGCAGGTTACTCCGGCGATTTGAAGCAGCGTATTGATTCTTGGGAGCAGCGGCATTTGGTGCCTGCCGACGAGGTGCAGGGCACTATGGATGCTATGATGGTGGAGGCGCGGGAGCGCACGGGCAACATACTGGAGCTGCCGGAAAACGATTACTATCATTGCGAGACGGTATCCTCCGGTCCCTTCAACGCCAGCAGCGATTACGGCAATCGCAGGGTCATTGTCAATACGGCGCCCATAATAACCACCCAGAAGCTAAAGCACATGGTGTGCCACGAGGTCTATCCCGGTCATTTCATGCAGTTTACCCTGCGGCGCGTGGCTTGGGAGCGCGGAATCGGCGGGTTGGACGGTACGCTTTCCGTCTGCAACCATTCCTCCTCTTGCACCTTTGAAGGCATTGCAGATAGCGGCGCGGCATTTTTGGACTGGGAGAACGACATTGACGACGCCATCAATTCGCTAATCAGCATCATTCAGTCGGCGCTTGGCACGGCGGCGTCTTATAGAATGCACACCCTGCGCTGGTCGGATGCGCAGGTGGAGGATTTCCTCCGCACCAACGCTCCGGGCGGCGGCGAGGGCTGGGTCGCCAATCGTATGCGCTTTATCAGCGAGCCTTCTCGCGCGGCGCTCATTTGGTCCTATTGGCGCGGCGATGAAGGCGTATTTCCAGTTTGGGCGCGGGTAGAGCGAGAGGATCGGAAAGACTTTTTTGAGTATATCTATCATCGGCTGCACACGGTTCAAAGCTTGCAGCTGTTCAGACGGGAGGTCTGAGGATCATGCAGGACAAGCTGCTGGAAGTTTCCAACCTGATCACCCGCTTTCACACCGACGATGGCGTGGTCACGGCGGTGAACAACCTGAGCTTTAGCGTGAATCGGGGCGAACGGGTGTGCATAGTGGGTGAATCTGGCTGTGGCAAGAGCGTCACATCCATGTCCATCATGCGCCTATTAAAGACGCCGCCCGCGGAGATAACCGGCTCCATACGCTTTGAGGGGCGAGACTTGCTCACCCTGTCGCGGGATGAGATGGGGAAGATCCGCGGCAATGAGATCGCCATGATCTTTCAGGAGCCCATGACGGCGCTGAACCCGGTGTTCACCTGCGGGTTCCAGATCGCCGAGGTACTCCGGCTGCATCAGGGGTTGAGCCGCGCGGAAGCGAAGGCGCGGGCGGTGGAGCTCATGCGCATGGTCGGCATTCCGCTGCCGGAAAAGCGCGTCAACAGCTTTCCGCACCAGCTTTCCGGCGGTATGCGCCAGCGCGTGATGATCGCCATAGCGCTGGCCTGCCAGCCCAAGCTGCTCAGTGCCGATGAACCCACCACCGCTCTGGACGTCACCATACAGGCGCAAATCATGGAGCTCATCAAGGAGCTGAAGGAACGACTGAATATGGGGCTAATCCTCATCACCCACGATATGGGCGTGGTGGCGGAAATGGCGGAGCGCGTAATCGTTATGTACGCCGGAGACGCGGTCGAAGAAGCGGATGTAAAAACGCTGTTCCGCAATCCGATGCACCCCTATACACGGGGGCTGCTGAATTCCATTCCGCGCCTGGAGGATGAGAGGGAAGAGCTCACCGCCATAGAAGGTACGGTGCCCGGGTTGTTCGATATGCCCAAGGGCTGTCGCTTTGGTCCCCGCTGCGCCCTGTGTACAGAGCGCTGCGTTGCCGAGGATCCGCCCTTGGTCGATGTAGGCGGCAATCATAAGGTCCGCTGCTTCCACGCGGGCGGGCAGGAAGGAGCCGAGTATGCTGAATCTTGATCCGGTCGCGTCCGGAGGCGAGCTGCTGAGGCTGGAGAATGTGCGCAAGTACTTTCCGGTCAATCGCGCGCTCACGGAGCGCAATCGCAAATATGTAAAGGCGGTAGACGGCGTGTCGCTGTCGCTGCGCTGTGGCGAGACTCTGGGTCTGGTGGGCGAATCCGGCTGCGGCAAGTCTACGCTGGGGCAGACCATATTGGCTCTGGAGGAGGCGACAGAAGGGCATATCTGGTATCGGGGCGTGGATGTTACCACCTTGAAGCCTGCAGATATGCGCCAGCTGCGCCGTGAAATGCAAATAATCTTTCAGGATCCCTATTCCTCTTTGAATCCGAAAATGACGGTGGGCAGCATTATCGCTGAGCCGATGCTGGTACATCGCCTGTGCGATGCCAAGGAGAGAAACCGTCGCGTAGGGGAATTGCTGGAAATGGTGGGCTTGCGCCCCGAACACGCCAAACGCTATCCTCACGAGTTTTCCGGAGGGCAGCGTCAGCGCATCGGTATTGCCCGCGCGCTGGCGGTGAACCCCAAACTCGTGATCTGCGATGAGGCGGTATCGGCTTTGGATGTATCCATTCAGGCGCAGGTGCTGAATCTGCTCGCCCGCTTGCAGAAGGATATGGGTTTGACCTACATATTCATCGCCCATGGGCTTGCTACCGTAAAGCATATTTCCAATCGCGTGGGCGTAATGTATCTGGGAAAGCTGGTGGAGCTGGCAAATGACAACGAGATCTATCGCAATCCGCTGCACCCCTACACCCGCGCGTTGATTTCCGCGATTCCCGAACCAGATCCGGAGAACCTGAGAAAGCGCGAAGTTCTGGTGGGCGATGTGCCGAGCCCTGTGGATCCGCCCAGCGGATGCAGGTTCCACACTCGTTGCCCTCAGGCTACGGAACGCTGCAGAACGAACGAGCCGGAATTCCGAGATCTGGGCGGCGGTCATTTCGTCGCCTGCCACTTGATGGATCATTGATACTGCCTGCGAGGAGGATTGTGCCATGGTGATTGCGGATAAATACGCGCAGGTCGCGGAGATTCTGCGGGAGAAGAATATTGGTCTTTGGCTGCTAATGGGTCGAGAGACGGTGGATGTTTGCGATCCCGGTCTTCGACTGGTGCTGCCTACAAATATTATGGGTGTGTCTGCTTTTTTCTTCACGCCCGATGGCTGCCGCCGCGCGCTGGTGCGCATGAAGGATGTGGGCACGGTCGAGGCGACCGGCGCTTTCCACGAGGTGGTGGGCTATGGAGACGACTTTGACGATCGACTGCGCGCCACCATTGAAAGCATCGATCCCAATGTGATCGATATCAACGTAGATCTGTACGACGCCCTGACGGATGGACTGACCACGGGTCTGTATTTGCGCCTGCTCAAGGATCTCGAGGGCACCCCCTACGCCAATCGAATCAGTTTAGGCGAGGCGATTCGCGCAATTCGCGGACGCAAGGCGCCCGGCGAAATTGAGCAGCAGCGCGAGGTGCTCAAGCTCCTCAATCAAGTCTGCGCCGAGCTGCAGGATTGGGTGAAGGTGGGCGAAACCACCGAGGAGGATGTATACGATTACTGTCAGGCGTTTATGAAGCAGCACGATCTGGTGGGCTCTTGGGAAAACAGCTGTTGTCCGCTGGTGCACGCTGGCGCGCGCAGCAATCAGGGCTTGGTACACCCCAGCCGCAATCCCATTCAGCCCGGCGATACCTTCCACCTGAGCTTCGGGGCAAAGCGCAACGGCTACGCTACGGATTTCCAGCGCGTCTGGTACGTATTTGCACAGGGAGAGACCGTGGTTCCCCAAGAGGTGCAGCACGCCTTTGACAGCATTCGCCGTACGATTGAGCTGGTGCGCACCACCATGCGCCCGGGTATCGAAGGTCGTCAGGTGGACGATTTGGCCAGCGCCGCTATGGCGGAGAGCGGATTTATTACGCACGGCTGCGGTCACGCGGTGGGTATGGCGCTGCACGACGGCTGCTTCCAGCTCTGTCAGGATACTCCGGTGCTGGGCGACTTGCCCGCGCGAAAGCTGGAGGCTGGCAATGTGTTTACCTTGGAATTCTTCTGCGATACGCCCTATGGCGTGGTGGCGATGGAGGAAATGATCGTTCTTACCGACCACGGCGGAGAATATGTCTATAAGCCCCAAACGCAGCTGTGGACCCTGAACGCTCAGCAATCGTAGCGGGTTGCGCTGAAACCGGCGCGCCTGTCGCGATTATATTTGGGTTTCCTGCGGTTATTTTCGATCGACCAATACTATGAATTGATGAAAGAGGTGTGAAATATGTTTACCATGACGCAATTGAGCGATGAAAGCCTTCGCTTTGGCGAAGAGCTTGCCACAATCACCTTGGGTATCGATGCGCTGGATCGCCGACTGAATACTTACGATGACGATGCCGATGGTCTGGTGGTCATCAATATGGGTTGGAACAAGGTGCGCGAGTTTGAAAGCTACGCGGAAGCCCGAGCGGCGCTGGCGGAGCTGGCAAAAAAGACCTTCAGCCTGCCCGAGCCGGATCGTCGCCTGTATTTCCTGCAGGCGTGCGTTTCTTTGGATAGCTTTTGCGCGTTTATGATGGGCGAACTGCCAGGCTTAATGGATCAGGTGGGTCTGTTCCTACACGCCGACTGCGCGCCGGTGAGCACGTCTTATCTGGAGAGCCGCTGCGCCGAGCTGCAGGCTTGCTTTGATCGCATGGGCTACAAAGGCAGCTTGCAGGAAATGACCGCCAAGTGGGAGGCGGAAAACCGCGTACCCGCCGACAAGGTGCGGGATACCATGCTCAGCCTCATGAAAGAAGCGCGCCAAAAGACCGGTGAATTCCTGCCCCTGCCCGAGGCGGAATATACCTGCGAGGTCTGCACCGGCGGCGCGTTCAGCGCCCGCAGCGATTATGATCACCTGCGCGTCATCGTGAATATCGACCCCAATTATACCCTTCAGGCGCTCAAGCATCTGGTGGGTCACGAGGCGTATCCGGGGCATTATATGCAGTTCACCCTGCGCAAGGTGTACTATGAGAAGGGCTTCGGCTCCGCCGACGGACTGCTGTCTGTGTGCAACCATTCTTCTTCCTCCACCTTCGAGGGAATCGCCGATATGGGCACCCGTATGATGGGCTGGAATACTACCGATGATGATAAGGTGTTTGAAATTCTCAGCGATATGAAATCCGCCATGGGCACGGCGTCCTCCTACCAGATGAACGTGCTGCATTGGAGCAAGGATCAAATTCGTGACTATATGCTGAAATGGCCCATGTTGGGCGGCGAAGGCGCGGTGCGCAGCCGCTTGAACTTCGTGGGCAGCGCCGATCGCGCGGCGTTGATCTGGTCCTACTGGCGCGGCGATCAAGCCGTTTCCTCCGTGCTGGATCGCGTGGAGCCCAAGGATATGGATCGCTATTTGGATTATATCTATGGTCGCCTGCACACGCCCGCCAGCCTGCAGCTGTTCCGCTGAGGCAGGAGGGTAGCGCTATGACGATTGAGGAGAAATTCGCCAAGCTGGGCGTAGATAATGCCCCGGGGCAGGAGGTCCGCCAGAGCAACGATGGAGCTGCGTTGATCGGCGAGCCCATTTCCGGCGTGCGCGTGGACTTTTCTCATGGCGACGTCAATGCCTTTCCGCCCATTCCCGGTTCCATCGAAGCTTTCGATGCGGGCTATCGGGTTGGCGCGGCGCAGGCATATACCGAGTATCGCGGCAAGCTGAGTCTGCGCGAAGAGCTGGCGG
Source organism: Clostridia bacterium (assembly GCA_017460585.1). Lineage (GTDB taxonomy): Bacteria > Bacillota > Clostridia > Christensenellales > Aristaeellaceae > Faecivicinus. The sequence continues at coordinate 6,064 of JAFUAR010000290.1, read as the reverse complement.
CGAAGCTGAGTGATTTTACCGGCGCGCCGGTGGTGGCGGACAGAGAACTGATCGTTACCCCGGGAACGCAGGGCGCATTGTTTCTGGCGATGGGCGCGAATATCGCGCGGGGCGATAAGGTTGCCATTGTGGAACCGGACTATTTCGCCAATCGCAAGCTGGCGACCTTTTTTGACGGCGAGCTGGTACCCATTCCCATGGATTATTTTGGAGCGCAGGAAGGCTCTGGGCTGGACTTGGAAGCTTTGGAAACGGCGTTTCAGAACGGCGTGAAGCTGTTCCTGTTTTCCAATCCCAATAACCCCACGGGAGCGGTGTATACGCGCGAGGAACTTACGACCATTGGCGCTTTGGCGAATCGCTACGGCGTAAAAGTCATTTGCGACGAGCTCTATTCCCGCCAGATCTTTGATGGTCGCCCGTTTACGCACTTGCGGTCTATGGGGCTTATGGATCCGGACGATTTAATTACCATTATGGGTCCGTCCAAAACGGAATCCGTCAGCGGTTTCCGTTTGGGCGCGGCGTTCGGCTCCCCGACCATGATCCAGCGCATGGAGAAGCTGCAAGCAATTGTTTCCCTGCGGGCGGCCGGCTACTGTCAGGCGGTGCTGTCCTGCTGGTTTTCCGAGCCGGAGGGATGGATGGCGGAGCGCGTGGCGGCGCATCAGGCGATTCGCGACGATATGGTATCCGGTTTTCGAAGCATACCGGGCTGCGTCGTGCGCCCGACCGAGGGCGGCAGCTATCTATTCCCCAAGCTGCCTCCGCTCAAGGTGAGCCTAAAGCAGTTCGTTACCGCGCTCAGGGTACAGGCGAATGTAATCGTTACGCCCGGCACCGAATTTGGTCCATATCCGGACAGTATCCGCATCAATTTTTCGCAGAATCATCAGGCGGCGGTGGACGCGGTGGCGCGCATCGCGCAAATGGTGGAACGCTATCGCGCGTAAGGAGGACAGGATCATGAAGGTTGGATTTCTGGGCTGCGGCAAAATCGGTCGCGCGCTGTTGGAGCACGTGCGCCAAACGGGGCATGAAGTCGGCTTCGTGCAGGATATCTTTTATAAGGATCCCGCGGATTTTCCGGTGATTGAAACGAGCGATCCAAAGGTGTATGCCGGAACGGATTTAATCGTAGAGTGCGCCACGGCGGATGCGTTGAAGCAGAACTTCGACGCTATGATTGCCGCGGCGGATTTGCTCGTGTTTTCTCTCACCGCCTTTAGCGACGAGTCGTTCCTTGAACACGCCAAGGCGCAGGCGGTTTTGAGCGGACATCGTATTTATTTCCCGCACGGCGCCATTTTAGGCTTGGATGGTATTGCCGACGCGCGCTCCATTATGACGGAAGCGTCAATTGAGACGACGAAAAGCCCCAAGAGCTTGGGGCTCGATCTCACCGAGCGCACCGTGGTCTACGAGGGCAGTACCCGAGGCGCCTGCAAGGCGTTCCCCCGAAATGTCAACGTGCACGCGGCGGTTGCCTTGGCGGGTCTGGGCTTTGATCGCACGCTGTCGCGCATCGTGGCGGATCCGGCGGTATCGACCAACAGCCATGTCATTCAAATTCTGGGCGAGGGCATCCATTTTACAATACAGGTGTCTTCCTTCACTACCGGCGGCGTCACCGGCGTGTATACGCCCCGTTCCGCCTGCGGCAGTCTGGATCGCGTGCTGAACAACGCCGCGGAGTATACATTTATTTGATGTCGATTCAGGCGGCGCCCTCTCCAAAGTCGGCGCTGCCCTTGGCGTCTACAGCAGCGCCCCTGCCGTTCCCAGTATAATGGCCGCAATCAGGTTGCTGACCAGCAGACAGGCGTCGCGCTCCTCATTTGTCAACTCCTCGAAGGAGATGGGCTTCTCGTCCAAATAATCCGCCATGGCGCCGCCGGCGAAGGGGTCCTTTCGCTTTCTGGCGCGGAATAGACGGTGATCCAGTGCCGGCAGGCGCGCGCCGTCCAGCCGCAGCCAAGCCACCCAGCTCAGCAGCAGAAAGACCGCGGCGAGCGCGATGAGGGACCATGGAAGAGGGGTGGCGGCAAATTCCCGCAGCAGTAGCGCAATAGCGAGGCTGAACGCCAGACGAGTGGAGCTCTGGTAAACGATCGGTCTGAGCATATAGCGTTGGTAGAGCTTGATGAATCGCATGGTCAACCTTCCTTCGTAGGTTTTCCACCATTATACATCGCATTATTGCCGCTGTCATCGCTATTAAACGAACTTTCGCCATATTTCTATAGGGCGAACGAATGAACCGCTTTGCACATCGGCGGAAACAATCCACAACGCACAAACCGGCAATTTCGGAACCGGCGGATAGAATTTCATCGGAAAGGAGCTGGCGCCCATGCTGAGATACACACTCAAAAGGCTTCTGCAATCCTGCGTGACCATTTTTCTAATTGTATCCGTGGTGTTCCTGCTGCTGCGGCTCATGCCCACGGATTACTACTTCACCGAAGACGAGCTCATCAAGCTCACTACGGAGCAGAAGCACGATCGCTTGGAAGCGGCGGGCTTGTTGGATAATCCCTTCGTGCAGCTGACGCGGTTTTACAAGGCGCTGTTTACTCAGGGCGATTTGGGAGAATCCCGCAGAATCCAGTCCGGTCAACCCGTACTTACGGTCATCGGCAGCAAGTTTGGCGTATCCATGAAGCTGGGGTTGATTGCGCTGGGCATCTCGCTGGTGCTCGGCGTGTGTCTTGGCGTGCTGCAAGCCCGATATAAGGATGGCGTATTTGACCACGTGGGCACGGCTTACACGGTGTTCGTCAACGCTGTGCCGCAATTGGTGTCCTATTCGCTCATTCTGGTATTTGGCGCGCGGGTGCTGGGGCTGCCGTCCATGTATTCTACCCGCAAGGTGCTCATCTCCTCCATACTGCCGGTGGTGTGCCTGTCCATCGGCTCCACCGCGGGCTATATGCTGTGGATTCGCCGCTATATGGTGGATGAGCTCAATAAGGATTATATCCGTTTGGCGCGGCTCAAGGGTCTGTCCACGCGGCAGGTCATGTTCCGCCATGTGCTGAAGAACGCCTTCGTGCCCATGGTGCAGCAGCTGCCGGTATCGGTGCTGCTAACGGTGGGCGGCTCTCTGCTGGTGGAGCGCTTCTTTTCCGTGCCCGGCATGGGTCCTCTGTTGACGGACGCCATCAGCCGTTACGATACCAATGTAGTGCAGGCGCTGGTAATGCTGTACGCGGTGCTCGGCATTCTGGGACTGTTTTTGGGCGACGTACTCATGACTGTGCTCGATCCGCGTATTCGACTCACTGGAAAGGGAGGTGCCCGTTAATGGCTCAGAACAAGACGATTGAAGAGCTGACCGCCCCAATTCCGGTGCTGACCATAGATCGAGAAGCGGTGGATACGCGCGAGGAAAAGTACCAGCGCGGTCGAATCCATGTGCAAAGTCGAGCGCGTATGCCGGAAAAGCAGCTGTTCGATTTTGCCGAATATCAACCGCAGGATGCGGAACGTACCGGCTATTCCGATTATTCCTACTGGAAGAGCGTATGGCGCAATTTTCTAAAAAAGAAATCCGCCGTGGTGATGAGTCTGGTATTCCTGCTGCTGTTTATATTTACCTTTGTGGCGCTGGCGATCTCCAAGTTCGATGTATACAATCTTCGTCTGGACAACGAGCTCATGTTCCACGCGCCGGATGCCGAGTACTGGTTTGGAACGGACAATCTGGGTCGCGATTACTGGTGTCAGGTATGGTACGCCACGCGCACCTCTATACTGCTGGCGGTGCTGGTGTCGGTGGGCGAAATTGCGCTGGGCGTGGTCATGGGTCTGATATGGGGCTACGTGCGGGGGCTGGATCGCTTTTTTACGGAGCTCTATAACTTTGTGGATAATATTCCTACTATTATTTATATGACTTTGATTGCCTTGATGGTGGGCAAGAGCTTCGTCATTATCGGCATAGCGCTGGTCGCGGTCAGCTGGCTGCAAACGGCGCGCAACATACGCAATTTGGTGTTTATGTACCGAGATCGCGAGTACAATCTAGCTTCGCGCTGCTTGGGTACGCCGCTTGGAAGGGTGCTGGCAAAGAACATATTTCCCTATCTGGTGAGCGTAATCATTCTGCGGCTCGCGCTTTCCATTCCCAGCACCATCGCTTATGAGACCACGCTGACCTATCTGGGACTTATGGATATCAGCCTGCCCTCTCTGGGCATTCTGCTGCGCAACGCTCGCAGCTATTTTCTGGATTATCCCTATTTGCTCGTTTTTCCGGCGACCATCGTTTCCATCATTACGGTTACCTTCTATCTGGTGGGCAACGCGTTTTCAGACGCGTGCGACCCCCGCAACCACGTTTAATACAGTTGGGAGGGAATGAACTTGAGCGAAGCAGTGAAACATACCCAGGAAGGCTTTGACTTTGCCGAGTCCGCCCGGCAAATTCTCTCCTCCGAACCCATACTGACCGCCAAAAACGTGGAGGTAAAGTTCACCCTTAGGGATCGGCAGCTTACGGCAATTCGCCGCTGCTCGCTGGATTTGTACGATGGGGAAACTCTCGCCATTGTGGGCGAATCCGGTTCCGGCAAGAGCGTGTTTACGAAGCTGTTCGTAGGAATGCTGGACAAAAACGGAACCATTACGAACGGCTCGATTATGTACGATGGAAAGGATCTTACAAAGCTGTCCGGCGAGCGCGACTGGAGGAATATCCGCGGTCGAAAGATCGCTATGGTCACCCAAGATCCCATGACCTCTCTAAACCCGCTGCGGAAGGTTGGCGTGCAGATTCGGGAAGCCGTGGAACTCAATCAGGGGCTGCGGGGCGGTGAAGCGCGGGCGGAGGTAATCCGCCTGATGGAAGCCGTGGGCATTCAGGATGCCGAACGCCGCTACGGTATGTACCCCCACGAGTTTTCGGGCGGTATGCGTCAGCGCGTGGTCATCGCCATCGCCATTGCCTGCCGACCGCAAATTCTTATTTGCGATGAACCCACCACCGCGCTGGATGTGACCATTCAAGCCCAGATTCTGGAATTGATCCGAAAGATCCAGCGCGAATACAAAATGACCATCATCTATATCACCCATGATCTGGGCGTGGTGGCCAACGTAGCCGATCGGGTGGCGGTAATGTATGCCGGACAAATCGTCGAAATCGGCATGGCGAATGAGATTTTCTTTGATCCCTTCCATCCCTACAGCTGGGCGCTGCTGTCGGCGCTGCCGCAGCTTGGTCGCAAGGGAGAGCGCTTGCCCGCCATCGATGGAACGCCGCCCAATCTGTTCAATACCATCACTGGCGACAGCTTCGCGCCGCGCAACCGCAGGGCGCTCAATATCGACTTCCTCGAGGAACCGCCGTTGTTTGACGTATCGCCAACCCACCAAACCAAAACATGGCTGATGGATCCGCGAGCGCCAAAGGTGGAAAAGCCGGATATTATCCAACGCCTGCGCCGCGCCGAGGAATCCGGCGCGCCCGCACCGCAGCCCGCCGCGCCTGCAAAGCGCGAAACGTTGGTGGAGTGCCGGGATCTGCAGGTTACCTTTGGCACCGGTCGCAAGAAATTTGTGGCGGTGGACCATGTGAACCTGAGCATCTATAAGGGGGAAACCTTGGCGCTGGTGGGTGAATCCGGCTCAGGGAAAACGACCATCGGTCGAGCGATTATCCGCATCAATCCCGTCAGCGGCGGCGAGGTACTGTTCCGAGGGCAGCGCATCAGCGGCAAAATTGACAGAGCGCTGGATCGGGAGGTCATCCGCCGTATGCAGATGATCTTTCAGGATCCAATGGCGTCGCTCAACGAGCGCGCCAAGGTGGACTACATCGTTTCCGAGGGAATCATCAACCACCATCTCTATGCCGATGAGAACGATCGAAAGGCAAAGGTCTCCAGAGCATTGGAGGAGGTGGGATTGCTGCCGGAGTTCGCCAGCCGCTTTCCGCATGAGTTTTCCGGCGGTCAACGTCAGCGCATCGGCATCGCCCGCAGCCTAATTATGGAACCGGAGTTCATCATAGCCGATGAACCCATTTCCGCCTTGGATGTATCCATTCGCGCGCAGGTAT
>JAFUAR010000289.1 GCA_017460585.1 Clostridia bacterium | reverse complement strand
GTTCACAAAAAGGAAACTTGACCTTGACGCAGCGTCAAGCGCTATGATGGCGACATCAATAGACGGAGGATATTTCATTATGATGACCATTCAGGAAATGTCAAAGTGGACGGGTGTCAGTGCACGGGCGCTTCGATACTACGACAAAATCGGATTGTTTCATCCCACCGCGATAAGCGAAGCCGGATATCGCCTGTATGATGAAGGGGCGTTGTCTGTACTGCAACAAATACTCTATTTTCGCGAGTTGGATATTCCCCTGAATACCATAAAGGAAATTATAGAAAATCCAGCTCTTGATCGAAACCATATTTTAAGAGCGCAGAAATCAATGCTGATTGCGGAAAGGGAACGCCTTGAACGCCTCATTTGCAGCATTGATGACGCGCTGAAAGGAGCGGAAGCAATGGATTTTACGGTTTTCAGCAGGGAAGAATCTACGGAATTATTCAATGCGCTGTTTGAACACATACCCGAGCCAATGAAAGAAATCGCCATGAAGGAGTTTGGCTCCATGGAGGAATGGAGGGCGCATTATTTGAACGCGCTTGAATCGGAAAAGGTTCAGAGGCAATATGCAAAGGTTGTGGAGTGGTTTGGCGGCAAGGAGGCATACGCCGATGCGGTGCGGAACCCCTTGAGCGAAGAAATCAGAGTGAGCTACAAAAAGCGAATCGATCGTATTCTGAAGGAACTTGCGGAAATGAAAGGGCTTGACGTAGACTGCTTCGAGGTTCGAGAACGGATTGCAGAGTATGGCTTTGTAATGAAGCAGCTGCTGCAGTTGAAGGATGAACGGGAAATGATGCTGGCGCAGGCACAGTTATACCAGCAGGAACCAACGAAGGGGATGACCGATCGTCAATTTGGAGAGGGGTTTTCAGACTTTCTGCATAGAGCGATTGAGCGTTTTTATAAGTGATAATTTCAAAACAGGCGGCGGGCGCGTTGTTGCTCCCGCCGCCTGCGCAAGGTGATTCGATCGGGGTATGCCTGTAAAAATAGGCGAACTCCCTTTCGCGATTACCATATCAGCTCCGCGTTATTCAGCTGGATGTAGCGGTAACCGTTTTCCATGTAGATACAGAAGGTGCCGGTTACGGTAATATCGGTGCCCAGCGGCGGATAGTCCTGCGGGAAGGTATGCGTGCCGCTCCATACGAATTCGATGCCCTGCGCGCAGCAGGCGGTCGCATCCGCAATGATGGCGGCAAAGTACTCGCGCTTGCTATCCGGATCCTGATAATAGCTGAAATCGCCGCGCATTCGCACGCGCTGTCCCTCGTATTCATCGGGCGATTCCATCATGGCGTAAACCTGCGAGTAGACCACGGTGCCGCTGAGCGCGCTCAGATCCAGATCAATCGGCGCTTCATATGCGTCGGTATCGGTTGGCGCCGCATCGGCGGCGTATTGGTTTTCGGTCTTTGCCGTACACCCGCACAATGCCGGAAGAAGCGCGAGCGCCATTGCGATGAGTAAAGCCTTCTTCATAAGCATCCTCCTCCTGATGATCGGTTATATCGTTTCCCAAGCCACGTCGGCATCGACCAGATGAATGAAATTGGAGCCGTCGCGCTCGTAGGTCTCGAAGCGTCCGGTCACGGTGATTTCATCGCCGATGGAAGGGTAAAAGTCGCTGGAGACGCCATCGTTTTTCCACACGAACTCGATGCCCTGAGAGCAGCAGGCGGTCGCGTCCGCGACCAAAACGGAGCTGCAGCTGTCGCCCCAATCATTCACATAGAAGTTGAGCGCGCCCTTGATGCGCACGGTTTTGCCTAGATAATTCCATGGTTCGGAAAGCATATTGTCAATTTGGGAATAGATTACCGTATTGCTGAGCACAGAGAGGTCGATATCGATGCCCTCCGTCACGGCGGAGAGCGTTGGAGCGGATTTTTGTTCACAACCAGCAAGCAAGACTATGGCGATGCAGGCGAGCAGAGTCAATCGCATTCTTTTCTTCATTTCATTCTCCTTATGCGCGGAAACGGGCGATCAGGCTGAACAGGAGGAATACCGCAATGTCCATTGCCACGATAGTAGAGCCTACGGGCGTACCTGCTAGTATAGATATGAGCATACCGCCCAAGGCGCAGGCGACGGACAGAACCGCGGAGCAGAGCGTGACCTGCTTAAAGCTTTTGAACAGTCTCATGGCGGAGAGCGCCGGAAAAATAATGAGGGCGGAGATGAGTAGAGAGCCAACCAGATTCATTGCCAGCACAATAATTACCGCGATGACTACGGCAATGAGCAGATTGTAGCCTTCCACATTGGTGCCGACGGCGCGAGAAAAATCCTCGTCGAACGTTACGGCGAATATCTTGTTGTAAAACAGCACGAACAGCACGACCACGGCAACGGAGAGCGCCGCGCACAGCCATACGACCTCCTTGGTGAGCGTCAATATGGAGGTGGAACCGAACAGTGTGGAGCACACATCGCCGGAGAGGTTGGAGGAGGTGGAAAACAGATTGAGCAGCAGATAGCCAATGGCCAACGCGCCCACGGAGATCATCGCGACCGCCGCGTCGCCCTGAATGCGCGCGCCTTTACCGGCTTTCAGCAGCAGCACCGCGCAGAGAATGGTTGCGGGCATGACGAACAGCATATCGTTGCTAAGCTGCAGCACGGCGGCGACGGTCATCGCCCCAAAGGCGACGTGAGAGAGACCATCGCCGATAAAGGAGAAGTGTTTGAGCACCAGCGTAACGCCCAGTAGTGAGGAACAGAGCGCGATCAATGTGCCCACGATCAGCGCGTAGCGCACAAACGGGAACTGCAAATATTGCTGAAGGGTGGAAATCAAGCCGCGTCACCGCCTTCCAAAGAGAGGAATTTACGCCCCATGGCGCTGTTTTGATATTCGCCCACGGTGCCGTAGAATACGCTTGCGCCGATGTGTAGTATATGCGTGGCGTAGCGTACCGACGCGGCGATATCATGAGCGATCATGATTACGGCTACCCCTTCGCGATGCAGGTTTGCGATTAGGGCGTACATTTCAGCGGTCACCTTGGGGTCGAGACCGGTCACCGGCTCATCCAGCAAAAGCAATTTCCGGGTGGCGCACAATGCGCGCGCCAGCAGCACGCGTTGCTGCTGACCGCCCGACAGCTCTCGATAGCAGCGCTTTCGAAAGTGCTCTATGCCCATGCGCCGCATATTCTCTTCGACCAGCGCTTTATCCGAGCGACGATAAAAGGGGCGCTTTGCGGCGCGGCTTTGGCAACCCGAAAGTACAATTTCCCAGACCGTGGCGGGGAAATCCCGTTGTACCGCCGTTTGCTGCGGCAGGTAGCCAATTTCGCTCTCGCGCAAGCCGTCGCCCAAAACAATTTCGCCGCTTAGGGGCTTTTGCAGCCCGAGCATGGTGCGCATAAGTGTGGATTTACCGGAGCCGTTTTCGCCCACGATGCAGAGATAATCGCCGGGATTTACGCAGAAATTCAGGTTTTCCAAAATGACGTGAGATTCATAACCAAGGGACAGGGAGCGACAGGTAATGAGCGCCATGTTCATTGCATCCTTTCTTTTTGCGTAGGCTTGCCCGCCGCGAATTGCTTCGCGACGGGCGGGTTTCGCATTTACCGGCTCAGCGCCTGCTTCAGGACATCCAAATTGGATTCCATGATGCTCAGATACGTAACGGCGTTGCTCACATCCTTGGCTGTGGTCGCCTGCATGGAATCCATGGTCAATATCGCGGCGCTTTTAGACTGTGTGTTACCCACAATCGTTTCCGCAATGCGGTGATTATCGCCCTCAATGGTCAATACGGCGGGCAAATCGAGCTCGTCGACCTTGCCGGAGAGGAAAACGATGGTTTCAAAGCTGGCCTCGCTCTCGGCGGAGCAGCCGGAGAATGCGGCGAAGTAATTGAGACCGTAGTCATCCACAAGATAGCGGAAGGGGAATCGATCTCCGAACAGCAGGGTATCAACAGCCGCACCCTCGACTACCTCTCCATAAGCCATATCCAGCGCATCCAGTTTGGCGATATAGTCCGCGCAGTTGGCGGCGTAGGTCTCGGCTTTTTCCGGCGCGACTTCGCCTAGTGTCTCTGCAATCACAGCGACCAGCTTTTCAGCGTTGCGCAAGGATAGCCAGACGTGCTCGTCGTACTCGACCTCGCCTTCTTCCTCTGCCTCTGCCTCCATGCCCTCGACGATCTCTTCTTCCTTCGCATCGTCGCCGAGCGTCTCCAAAAGGTTGATAACCTTCATGTCAGGATTGACGGTCTCCTGCAGCGCATCCTCGACCCATTCGTCCGATTCGCCGTCCACATAGATGAATACGTCGCAGGAGGCGACCTTCATAATGTCCGCTGCGGTGGGCTGGAAGCTGTGCAAATCTACGCCGCTGTTGAGCAGTAGTGTAAGTTCGATGCCTTCATCATCGCCGATCATTTCGCGCGCCCAATCGTAAATGGGAAAAATGGTGGTTACAACGCATATTTTACCTTCTTTGGCAATGCCGGAATTCGCAAATAGGCAGCAAAAGAGCATAACAAGCAGCATCATGCCGGAAATCAATTTCTTCATGATCGTATCCTCCAATGATTCAATTGTCGCAATATTATGAAAAATGGGCGCAAAAAAGCAAGGCAATTGCGTTTATGGGCAAAAGAATACCCGAGTATGGGATGCCTTGCGAAAAAAGCGTTTAATCGTTTAGCCGGATCTTCCAGCTTACAAGCGTGACGTCGACGGGCAGAAGCACCCGTTCGCGGGCGCGAAGGGCGTAGAGCGCGGGGGAGACGAGGAAAGTCAGCAACAGCGCCAGCACAACAAAAGTAAAGCCGCGCTGAATATGCTCGATTTGCGCGATGAATTCGCAAATCGGACAGTCCTCACCCGTGCAGTCGTGATCTGCATCATCCACGATATAGGCGCAAGAAACGAACAAAGTAAGCAGAATGCCGACGCACATCAACAGTGCGATCAGGCGCTTTTGTTTGCTCATGCTCCGTTTCCCCCTTTGCTGTAAAATAGGTGACGCTATGTTCAATCGCCGCAGGGACGATTCAACCTAAATTGGAATTCGATTTCATTTTACGGAGATATTCGATTTTGTCAATATTGGAAAACCATATTCATTTTAAATTTTTTGTAAATTCAGACGACTTTTGCCAACTATTGACAAAAACGCGATCATGCACTATAATATGCTTAATTGCACCGAAGCTTTGGGGCGTGCATTTTTTTTATTGTAATTTGGGATTGAGAAATGAATATAGAGCGTTGGTCCGAAGCAATTTGGACGAGGAGGAACAAACCATGGCGGAAAATCGCGCATTGACATTTACCGATAAGCGCAAGCTGGAGGAAGAGCTTGCCGAGCTCGTAGAGGCGAAAAAGCGCGTTGCGGAAGAGATCAAGGTTGCGCGCGGCTTTGGCGATTTGAGTGAAAACGCGGAGTACGACGAGGCAAAGGCGGAAGAGGCGCGCGTATACGGGCGCATTGCCGAAATTGAAAACACGCTGCGCACGGCGACCTTTGTGGACGATTCGGCGGTATCGACCGATATCGTATCCGTTGGCAACGTGGTTCGCGTGCTGGATTTGGAATTTGACGAAGAAGAGGAATACACCATTGTGGGCTTTACCGAGGCGGATCCCTCCAAGCTGTTCATATCGTCTGAGTCCCCCATTGGGGCGGCGCTGTTGGGCGCGGAGGTTGGACACGTGGTTGACGTCAATACCCCGGGCGGACTGGTTCGCCTGAAGGTGCTGGATATCCGCCGCCGCTAGGCTTTCGTTGTTTCCACAACCGGTTCGTCACTGTGCGCACCGGTTGTTTTTGGGCAACGCCGCATGGCGCAGCCCAACCAATATCGACCCATCCATCGAGAGGAGATAACCCTATGTCCGAGGAAAATCGCGCGTCTATGACCGCGGAAGCCGTATCCGAGCAAAATCAAATTCGTTTGGACAAGCTAAACAAACTCATCGAAGAGGGACGCAACCCCTACGAGCTGGTTCGCTACGATCGCACGCACCTGTCCGGTGAAATTCTCGCCGGCTTTGAGGCGCTGGAAAATCAAACCGTATCCATCGCGGGACGCATGATGTCGCGCCGTATCATGGGTACGGCGAGCTTTACCCACGTGCTGGATCGCGATGGTCTGATTCAGGTATACGTGCGCCGTGACGACGTGGGCGAGGACCTGTACAAGGAATTCAAGACGTGGGATATTGGCGATATGGTGGGCGTGAAGGGCACCG
>JAFUAR010000288.1 GCA_017460585.1 Clostridia bacterium | reverse complement strand
GTTTCTTCGCTGCTCTCTTCCAGCTATGCCAAAGGATCCTCCGGATCCGATGTATCCAGAATTCAGACGCGCCTGCTCTCGCTCGGTTATCTGAGCAAATCAGGAAGCGTGGATGGAAGCTATGGTACGACTACCTATAACGCCGTGGGTATGTTTCAGGCGGCGAATGGCTTGACCGCCTCCGGTTCGGCGGATAGCGCCACGATCAAAAAGATGTACTCGACCGCGGCGGTAGCGCTGCCTTCGGGCAAATCCCCCGCGGACCTAAATGTGAATATTGTTCAGCCCAGCAGCGGAGATCAGGTGAACAACTCGGCGACTATTTCTTCCACGTTGGCATCTAAAACCACGAGCTATTCTTCCGGTATGAGCACTGCCGAAAAGCTGGAATACGTGATTTATAGCGCTCAATGCCAGCTTGGCAAGCCCTATGTATTTGGCGCGACTGGTACTAGCTCCTATGATTGCAGCGGCTTAACGGTGTATTCCTACAAGCAAATTGGCGTTACACTGCCGCGCACCGCATACGAGCAGGGCTACAGTAACAGCTATACCAAAATCAGTTCCATTTCGGAATTGAAGCGTGGCGATCTGGTGTTTTTTGATACCATATCCGACTCGGATTTGTGCGATCACACGGGCATTTATCTAGGCGCTGGTTGGTTTATACAAGCATCCTCCGGTCAGCATAAGGTGGTCGTCAGTACGCTGGCGAGCGGCTATTATAACCGCGTGTTTTCATGGGGAAGAAGAGTGTTGTAAAGCATCTACTAAAACGAGGGCGGAAAGCGTATCCGCCTTCGTTTTATTAATGGATGGGTTGGCGCGGTTGAATCTGAGCTTATGGCAGCAATGCGATGTGAATTCATGAAAAACGCCTTGACAGACCCAATACGCGGTGCTATACTCAATTTAATCTACTAACAGGACAACGAGGTTATACCATGGCGTCGAATCGGAGCTTTATCGGTGTGCTGGTCGGCATTATTCCGGTACGAATTATTCGTATTTGAGGAAAATGCTGAAGGTTGAATTCTGCAACCAGACGATTCTGTTTCGGTCACTCCACTGGGCGAACGAACCTATACAACGGTCTGCAGTCTGACTTTCAGACGGCAGGCTTTTTTGCAAAAACCGTAAATCGTGCGGGAGGAATGGGATATGCAGCGAAACGGCGCGCAAATTCTGATGGAATGTCTGCTGGAACAGGGTGTAGATACCATATTCGGTTATCCGGGCGGCACCATATTAAACGTATATGACGAGCTGTATCACTATGAGGGACGCGTAAAACATATTCTCGCGGCACATGAGCAAGGCGCGTGTCACGCGGCGGATGGTTACGCCCGCTCTACAGGGAAAGTGGGCGTTTGCTTTACAACCTCTGGTCCGGGTGCTACAAATATGGTTACCGCCATTGCGACTGCCTATATGGATTCTTCGCCCATTGTGTGCATTACCTGTAATGTATCCACCGATCTGATCGGCAAGGATTCCTTTCAGGAGGTCGATATTACCGGCGTGACTATGCCCATCACCAAGTGCAACTATTTGGTGCGCGATGTGAAGGATTTGGCGGATACCGTGCGCGAGGCGTTTGCCATTGCGCGCAGTGGACGTCCGGGTCCGGTACTGCTGGATATTCCCAAGAACGTGACTGCGCAGATTGCCGAATACGAGCCGATGGCGCGCAAAGATCATGGCACCAGCGGTCGCCTCGGCACGCTCATGAAGCGTTCCAGTTTGAATTTTCAGGCGCCTGAACCCGATCATGGCGATATCGATTTGCTCGCGGAAATGATATTGCGCGCAAAAAAACCGATGCTCATATGCGGCGGAGGCGTGGTTCGTTCGCGTGCGCATCGGGAATTTGAGTCCTTTGCCAACCGCATTGACGCGCCGGTTGCCATAACGGTAATGGGCGCGGGCGGCTTCCGTGGCAAGAATCGTCTGGCTACGGGCATGATCGGTATGCACGGAACGCAGGCTTCCAATATGGCGGTAGACGCGTGCGATTTGCTGATTGCCGTAGGCTGTCGCTTTTCAGATCGAGTGGCGTTGCAGCCTTCCACATTCGCGCAGAATGCGCAGATTGTGCAGATTGATATTGATCGTTCCGAGATCAATAAGAATGTGGAGACCGATCACCACATCATTGGCGACGCAAAGCGCGTGCTGGAGCTGCTGCTGGAGCGCGTGCCTCAGCTGCAGCATGATGAGTGGAAGGAATATGTGTTTTCCTTTCCGACCGAGACCTATTACGACGAAGTGGAGCACCGCTTAACGCCCGGTCAAATCCTCTCCACCACGGCGCGCATCCTGCCGCACGATACCATTGTTTCTACCGATGTGGGGCAGCACCAGATGTGGGCGATTCAGCACTTCCATTTCGATTATCCCGGACAGTTGCTGACCTCCGGCGGCTTCGGTACCATGGGCTTTGGATTGGGCGCGGCCATTGGCGCGCAGGTAGGTAATCCAGATAAGACCGTGCTGCACGTTACGGGCGACGGCGGTTTCCGCATGAATCTGAATGAACTGGCCACGGAGCAGTACTATAAACTGCCTATCATAACTATATTGTTTAACAACGGCACCTTGGGTATGGTGCGCCAGTGGCAAACGCTCATCTATCAGGGACACTACTCCCAAACTACGCTCGACCGCGCTCCGGATTTTGTAAAACTCGCCGAGGCGTTTGGGCTGGGCGGAAGGCGCGTATCCTCTGTAAGCGAACTGGAGGAAGCGCTGCACGAAGCGCTCGAATCGGGAAAAGGCTATATCATTGACTGTATCATCGATATTGATGAAATGGTGCGACCGATGGTGGGCGGCGGCAGCCACATCACGCAGTTTATGATCGATTAAGGGAGGCGAACGACATGAATGAACCTTTGCGCAGGACTCTCGCTGTGCTGGTGGACAACGAGGCGGGCGTGCTTTCCCGCGTAGTTCGCCTGTTCTCCGGCAAGGGCTATAATATCGAGTCTCTGGCGGTCGGTACGACCGACGATCCCAATGTATCGCGCATTACCATCGAACTCATTGTAGATGAGAAGCAAATGCTGCTGGTGTGCAACCAGCTGCGTAAGCTCATTTGCGTGCATTCGGTGAAGCCGTTGCATCCGGACCACTCCATTCGCCGCGAGCTGGTGCTCATTAAGGTGCTGGCGCGCACCAGCGAAACCAGAAATGAAGTCATTCAAATCGCCAATATATTCAGAGCTTCCATTATCGATGTATCCATTTCTTCCATCACGTTGGCGGTGATCGGAGATGAATCCAAGGCGGAAGCGATTCAGAATCTACTAAAGGAGTTTGGCATCCTCGAACTGGTGCGTACCGGTATGGTTGCACTGGAGCGCGGTCAATATACAATCGACGAGCAGACCAAGGAAAAAGGAGAGTTTGACTATGGCAAGAATGTATTATGAGAAGGATTGTGACCTCAACAAGCTGAACGGCAAGAAGATCGCCATTATCGGCTATGGCTCTCAGGGACACGCGCACGCTTTGAACCTGCGCGATTCCGGTTGCGATGTAATTGTCGGTTTGCGCAAGGGCGGAAAATCCTGGCCGGTAGCGGAGAAGGATGGATTCAACGTGATGACCGTTCCGGAGGCGACCAAAGCCGCTGATATCATCATGATTCTTATTAACGATGAAAAGCAGGCGGATATGTACCGTCAGGATATTGAACCCAACCTGACCGAAGGCAAAGCGATCGCTTTTGCGCACGGTTTCAATATTCGCTATAAGCAAATCGTTCCGCCCGCCAATGTAGATGTGTTTATGGCGGCGCCCAAGGGACCGGGTCATACCGTGCGTTCTCAGTACGTAGCGGGCAAGGGCGTGCCCTGCCTGATTGCCGTGGAGCAAAATGCGACTGGGAAATGCTACGATATCGCGCTTGCGTATATTGCCGGCATCGGCGGCGCGCGCGCCGGTATTATGGAAACCACCATGCACGATGAGACCGAGACCGACCTGTTCGGCGAGCAGGCAGTGCTGTGCGGCGGTGTGGTGGATTTGATGCGCTGCGGCTTCGAAACCCTTGTGGAAGCGGGTTATGAGCCGGAGAACGCGTATTTCGAGTGCATTCATGAAATGAAGCTGATCGTCGACCTGATCAATAAGGGCGGCATCGCTGCGATGAACTACTCCATTTCCGATACTGCCGAATTCGGCGAGTATGTATCCGGTCCCCGAGTATTGCCTTACGAGCAGACCAAGGCGAATATGAAGGCGGTTCTTTCCGATATTCAAGATGGTACGTTTGCCGGAAAGTGGATCGCGGAGAACAAAAATGGTCGCTGCTTCTTCAATTCCAAGCGCGAACAGCTCGCCAAGCACCCCATGGAGGTGATCGGCAAGCAGCTGCGTGAGCAACTGCTCTGGAAGAACGACGCCGATCTGGATAACGCTTCGAACTAATTGGCACTCTTCAAATCGAATATCTAGCCGCGGCGATCGGCTTTTGCCGCGGCATATGTGCACCTATATAGGTTTCATTTCGGCATTGGGAGGGGTAAGTTTATGCAGTCTGATTTCATCAAGCAGGGTGTGGAACGCGCGCCGAATCGCAGCTTGCTGTATGCACTGGGTCTGACGGATGAGGAGATCCGCCGTCCGATCATTGGAGTAGTGTCTTCCTACAATGAGATCGTGCCCGGTCATATGAACATAGATAAAATCGCCGAAGCGGTCAAGGCGGGCGTACGCGCAGCTGGCGGCACACCTATCGAGTTTCCCGCCATTGCGGTGTGCGATGGCATTGCCATGGGTCATATCGGCATGAAGTATTCGCTGGTAACGCGTGATTTGATTGCCGATTCTACCGAAGCTATGGCGATTGCACACCAGTTCGACGGATTGGTGATGATTCCCAACTGCGATAAGAATGTCCCCGGTCTGTTGATGGCGGCGGCGCGCGTAAACGTGCCCACCATATTTGTATCCGGCGGTCCTATGCTCGCGGGTCATTTGAAGGACGGACGTCGCACTTGCCTGAGCCATATGTTTGAGGCGGTCGGCGCGTACCATGCGGGAACGCTCGATGAAAAGGGCGTGTTGGATTATGAGGAAAACGCCTGCCCGTCCTGCGGTTCCTGCTCCGGAATGTATACCGCGAACTCAATGAATTGCCTGACCGAAGCCATTGGTATGGCGTTGCCGGGCAACGGTACCATTCCGGCACCGTATTCTGCGCGCCTGCGTTTGGCGAAGCACGCGGGTATGAAGATTATGGAGCTGGTCGAAAAGAATATCCGACCGAGAGATATTATGACTCCCGCTGCGTTCCACAACGCAGAAACCGTGGATATGGCGCTTGGCTGTTCTACCAACACTATGCTGCACCTGCCCGCAATTGCGCATGAAGCTGGTGTGGAGATCGATTTGGATAAGGCAAATCAAATTTCCGCCAATACGCCCAACCTTTGCCATCTCGCACCCGCAGGCGATACATTCATGGAAGATCTCGAACGCGCGGGCGGTGTGTTGGCGGTTATGAAGGAATTGACGAAAAAGAATTTGCTCGACACCTCGCTCTTGACCGTAACAGGGAAAACGCTCGAGGAAAACCTCGAGGGCGTGGAAAATCTTGATCCCGAAATCATTCGTCCCATCGATCGTCCGTATTCCGCCAACGGCGGTATTGCGGTGCTCAAAGGCAATTTGGCGGCGGACGGCTGCGTGGTGAAGCAGTCTGCGGTCGCGCCCGAAATGATGGTGCACGAGGGTCCTGCGCGCGTGTTCAATTCCGAGGAGGAAGCCATTTCCGCCATCTATTCTAAGCAGATTAAGCCCGGCGACGTGGTTGTTATTCGCTACGAGGGTCCTAAGGGTGGTCCCGGAATGCGCGAAATGTTGAACCCCACTTCCGCCATCTGCGGCATGGGCTTGGGCGAGAGTGTGGCACTAATCACGGATGGGCGCTTTTCTGGCGCAACGCGCGGCGCGTCTATTGGTCATATCAGCCCTGAAGCGGCTGCGGGTGGACTCATCGCGTTGGTGGAAGAAGGCGATTTGATTGCCATTGATATTCCCAATTGCAAAATCGAGCTTAAAGTGCCCGAAGATGTGCTTGCCAAGCGCAAAGCGGCATGGGTATGTCCCGAACCCAAGGTGAAAACGGGATATCTCGCCCGCTATGCCAAGCTCGTTTACTCCGCCGATAAGGGCGCGATACTGCAATAATCGTAAAAAAGTAGTTTTGCGGCGGCTCTCCGAATATCGGAGTAGCCGCCATGTCGTTCGAACCGGAAATGGGGTGCTTCTTTGCATAGGCTGACTTCAAAACTCATTTTATATGGGTGCTTGGATGAGATCTCCGACATTTTTCGCGATTGGGAGCAGGGTGAGGAGGAAGCATCTTCGCTCATTCGCAGAATCAATCAACAGGCGTTATCCATTGTGCAAATTGCATCCGAAGCGGGTTTTTCTGGAAATTTGTGGCAGTCATGGCTTTGTTGGTTATTGCTGACGAGCGAGAATCCTTTTTCTCAGGCGAGCGAGCGGAAAGTATGCGAAATCAAAACGCTTTGGGATATGGCGCTTCAGGATATCGAAGTATTTCGCGCGCTTTATCAGTTTGATTTTGCCCCCATCGAGCAATCGTTGAACATTCAAACTTTCTCTTTGCTAACCGGTGGTGAATCCCAAAAGAGTGCCTTCGACAATCGGTCTGGGATTTCAGTTAATCATCTTCAGCAGCTCATGCGATCGGATGCAGACTCTGAAACCATTGTAAAATGGTTGAGTACATATTACAGCAATAGGGGTACGGGCATATTCAGTATGGAATGCGCGTTTCGTGTAAAGGAATTGAGAAACGGCATTCAGTGGATTCCCATTCGAAGCTTGGAAGGCGTAACGCTAGACGATTTAGTGGGCTGCGAGCTGCAAAAAGCGGAGCTACGGCGCAATGTGGAGGCATTTGTAGATGGAAGACCATTCAACAATATGCTGCTCTATGGCGATGCGGGTACCGGAAAGTCAACTTCGGTTAAAGGGTTATTGAACGAATATCATGAGCGCGGTCTTCGCATGGTGGAAATTCATAAATATCAGTTCAAGCTGCTCGCGGATATTATCGCGCAGGTACGCTATCGAAGCAATAAGTTTGTGATATTCATAGATGATCTTTCCTTTGAGGAAAATGAGGTGGAGTATAAATACCTCAAGGCAGTCATTGAAGGGGGACTGGAGACGCGCCCGAGGAATGTGTTGATATGCGCCACTTCAAACCGGAGGCATCTCATCCGTGAAACATGGAATGATCGCAGCGATATGGAGCACAATGGCGAGGTACATCGCTCTGATACGCTGGAGGAGCGATTGTCGCTCGCGGCTCGATTTGGCTGTACCGTGAACTTTAACGCGCCGGATCGTAAGCAGTACCATGATATTGTGCGAGCCATCGCGCAGCGCGAGGGCGTTTCCATGGAGGATGAAGAGCTGCTCCGTCAAGCCAACCAATGGGAGCTGCGCCATGGCGGTAAATCCGGACGCGCGGCAAAACAGTTTGTTTCATATCTGGCGGGAGAGAAGCCGCAGAAATAGGGGGAGTAATCAATGGTCACACTGGATAAAATATACCATGCGGCGTATGTGCTCAAGCAGGTCGCTCGCAAGACGGATATGATTTATGCAGCGAATTTGAGCCATGGAGATACGGGCATATATTTGAAGACCGAAAACTTACAGCTGACCGGCAGTTTCAAACTTCGAGGAGTGTATTATAAAATTAGTCAGTTGACCGAGGAACAGCGCAAGGCGGGTATTATTGCGTGCTCCGCGGGCAACCACGCGCAAGGGGTTGCGCTTGCGGCAACGCGTATGGGCATTCGTTCCATTGTATGTATGCCAGATGGCGCGCCCATTTCCAAAGTGGAGGCGACGCGTGCGCTTGGAGCGGAAATCTGTTTAGTAAAGGGTGCATATGACGATGCGTATCAATATGCCTGTCAATTGCAGCGCGAAAGCGGCATGACATTCATTCACCCGTTTGATGACGACGAAGTGATCGCGGGGCAGGGAACGATTGGACTTGAGATTTTAGATCAATTGTCGGATGTGGATCAGGTGCTTTGTCCCATTGGCGGAGGCGGGTTGATTTCTGGTGTGGCGTTTGCCATTAAAACGTTGAATCCCAGTGTGAAGGTGATCGGCGTACAAGCGATGAACGCGCCAAGCATGGTGGATAGTCTTCAAGCGGGTGCGCCGGTTACGCTGGAAACGGTGAAGACCTTTGCGGATGGAATTGCGGTCAAGCACCCGGGGGATACTACCTATGCCATGGTCAACGAGTATGTCGATCAGGTAGTGACCGTATCTGAGGATGAAATTGCCGCGGCAATACTGGCGCTCATTGAAAAACAGAAGGTCATTGCCGAAGGAGCCGGTGCGGTCTCGGTGGCTGCGGCGATGTTCGAAAAGATTCCAATGCAGGGGAAGAAGACCGTGTGCATTGTCTCTGGCGGAAATATCGATGTGACTATACTATCCCGAGTGATTACGCGCGGTTTGATTACGGCAGGTCGCAACACTACGCTGCAGATTGCCTTGGAGGATAAGCCGGGGCAATTGTTGGGCGTTAGCCGAATCGTATCCGAATGTGTCGCCAATGTGGTATCGGTCAATTACGAGCATAGCGATACCAGCATGGCGGTAACGAGTTGTCTATTGAGCGTAGGCATGGAAACCCGCGATTTTGATCAGATTTTGGAAATACAACGGCGTTTGGAGGCGGAGGGCTTCCGAATTGTCAATTAAACGCAAATGAACCATCCGATGCAAAAACGGATGGTTCATTTTGTGAAAAGCAATTACTTGAGTATCCCACTTACGTCAATGGAATGGATTGCTTCGGCGATACGCTCTGGGGGCAGTACCAGCGCAAAGCGCACATAGCCCTCCCCAAGGGGACCAAAGCTGATGCCGGGAGTGCAGATCACCCCTGCGCGATCAATCAGTTCCATGCAGAAATCCATGCTGGAAGCGTATTGCTTTGGAATCGGCGCCCAAACGAACATACTTCCAGCGTTGTCAGGAACTTCCCAGCCTATATTGCGCAAGCCGCCGCAGAGCGCGTCGCGCCGTTGACGATAAAGCTCGCATTGGCGCTTAACGCTGTCGAGCGGTCCCGTAAGCGCGGCAATGGCGACCTGCTGCAACGGCAAAAACATACCGAAATCAATCTGAGCGCGCAGCTTGCGGAACGCAGCGACTACATCGCGTCTGCCAATCAGAAAACTGATGCGCGCTCCAGTCAGGTTAAAGCTTTTGGAAAGGCTGAAAAATTCTACGCCAATCTCGCTGGCGCCGTCATAATTCAAAAAACTACCGCCAACGCTGCCATCGAATATAATATCCGAATAGGCGTTATCGTGAATTACAATAATATCGTGCGCTTTGGCGAAGGCAATGATTTCTTCATAGATCTGAGGCTTGCCCACACTCCCTGTGGGATTGGAGGGCAAAGATACGATCATCGCCTTGGCGCGGTCGGCGACCTCGTCTGGGATTTGGGAAACATCGGGCAGAAAACCGTTTTCCGCCGTCATGGGGTAATACCATGGTTCCGCGCCCGCCATTTTGACGCCCGCAATAAATACGGGATAACAGGGAGAGGGGAGCAGTACGGTATCGCCTTCGTCGCACAATACCATACCGATATGCCCAATCCCTTCCTGCGAGCCATAGCAGCTGCATACCATATCCGGCGTAATGGAAACATGAAAGCGTTTCTCATAGTAATCACAAACGGCTTTCAGCAGCTCGGGGGTATCGCGCAGCGCATATTTCCAGTGATCTTGTTGCTGCGCCGCATCAATCAACGCTTGCTTGATATGCGGCGGCGTTTCAAAATCCGGAGTACCTACGCTCATATTATACAGCGTGCGCCCTTCTGCTTCGAGAATCAGGCGTCTTTCGTTGAGCGCAGAGAAAATCTCGTCTCCAAAGCGATTCATTCGCGAGCTGAATTCCATTGGGTCCTCACTCCATTTATTCAAATCATATTGCGATCAATAAGGGCTGCCAATCCCGATGGGAGAGCCAGCCCTTTTATACCGATAATTCGTTGATTCATTGGCGAATCGTTTGGCGCTGCGAGCAATTGCAAGGTCAAACAACCGTTTTACTGAATCAGCGTCTCTGTAGGCATTATTCCTCGACTGCTTCCAGCGTGATGAGCGCGCTCAGGAAATCGCCTGCAAGCTTGGGCAGCAATAGTCCGCCGTACATCCATGCCGCTCCGGTGCGCACACTTCCATCCAAATTGCAGCGATATTTGCGGTTTTCATCCAGACCCTCCAGCTGCATCAATATCGAGCGACCGCGCAGATTGGTGAGTACTTGCACAAACACGATGGCAGCCTTGGACTGGTCCTTGCTTACAGACATCATTACATCGTATTTGCCATTTTCGGCAAAAGAAGCGAGGCGGTAGTAATCGCCTGTGCGGAAGATATCGCCTACGTTGCGGTAATCCTCCAACTGCTTCGGAATCATTGCCTTTTCCTCATCCGTCAGTTTGGTGAGATCCAGCTCGTAGCCATAGCAGCCTACCAGCGCGACGTGTCCGCGCGTGGCGAACGGAGTAGTGCGTCCGTTCATGTGGCTGGGGCAGGCGGCGACGTGTGCGCCCATGGTGGAGAGCGGATAGACCAGCGCGGTACCTTCCTGAATTCTCAAGCGGTCGATAGCGTCTGTATTATCCGAGGTCCAAATCTGGGGGCTGTAATACAGCATACCGGGATCAAAGCGGTTACCGCCGCTGGAGCAGTTTTCAAGCAGCAGGTTCGGGAAATCGCGCAGCATACGACTTTGCAGGTCGTATACGCCCAATACATAGCGGTGATAGATTTCGCCGGAATTCTCTCTGGTCGCCGCATAGCTGCCCACATTGGTGAGCGGACGGTTCATATCCCACTTGACATACTCGATATTCGCGGTAGAGAGTACCTCGTACATCTGCTGATAAACGCAATCGCGTACTTCCTTGCGGGTTAAATCGAGCACCAGCTGGTTGCGCGCCAGAGAATGTGGACGATCCGGCAGTTGGAAGGCGTAATCGGGATGGGCGCGGTAGAGGTCGGAGTCAGGGGAGACCATTTCCGGCTCAAACCAGAGACCAAAGCGCATACCCAACGCGTTGATTTTCTCCGCCAGTCCTTTTACGCCGTTGGGCAGCTTTTTTGTGTTGACATACCAGTCGCCGAGACCGGAATTGTCGTCGTTGCGTACGCCGAACCAGCCGTCGTCCAATACAAACATTTCGATACCCGTCTTCGCAGCTTCTTCCGCGATTCGCAGTATCTTTTCTTCGTTGAAATCAAAATAGGTGCCTTCCCAGTTGTTGATAACGGAAGGTCTCCGCTGGTCGCGATAGGGTCCACGGCAGAGATGACCGCGATACAAGTCGTGGAAGGTGTGGGTCATGCCGTTCAATCCGCAGCTGGAATATACCAGTACGACCTCAGGGGTTTGGAAGGAATCATTCGGGGCAAGGTTCCACGCGAAGCCGTTGGGATGAATGCCCATGGTCATACGGGTCAATCCCTGCTCGCTCATTTCCACATTTGCCATGAAGTTGCCGCTGTAAACAAAGTTCATGGCGTAAACCTGTCCGGATTTCTGGGTTGCGGTGTGCTCCGCAAGCGCGATAAACGGATTCTCCTGCGCGGAGGATACGCCGCGCAACGAGCTGATGCCCTGCCGTCCCGGTACCGCAGGACGGCGATTGATCTGTCGCTCGTTGGACCAAGCGCCGTGCAGAGTGATTACATCGTAGTTCCGGTTGTCCAAATCGAGACAGGCGGAAAACGCGCGGGTCAAGGTGATGGGCTGATCGTTCTCGTTTACAATAAGCGCGCTGCGAGTAATTGCGTCGATTTGGGTAAAGGCGGTGTAGTACAGCTTCACTTTGAGCTTGAGCACCGGATCGTAAGCGGTAATTTCCAAAGTCTCGCACTCATCCGTCTCGCCGTAGGTAGCGGGCAGCGGCTCGAGCGAGGGCTTGCCGGGAATAATACGGTGATCCTGATATACGAGTCCCACGCCGCGATTGCCGTTTTCATCCAGCACCTGCAGGCAGCTTTCGCGGAAATCGCCCAGACCAAAGGTGGAGTATTCCGTGGGCAAAGAATCGTAGAACGCTACTCGGTCGCGGTTGTTTACAGAAGGTACTACGTTGCCCTCGAATATGCGCATGGTATACTGCATATTGTCGTCGGGAATGCGCTTGCCATAGTAGGCGTGACCCAGAAAACCCTCTTCATCGACAATGGCGATGAGATAGGTGGTGTTCGGCGTATCCAAACGGAATACGCGCTCCTGGGGATTGTAGCTTACACTCATGCAATCGATCTCCTCTTTTATATTATTCTTCCGGAATATGTTCCGGAATAGAATTCATGGGGAATATAGAAGCGTTGTCCACTCGAAAAACGCGCTCTGCCTTGGCTCCGGCGAGATCTTCCGGATCTGTGCAGGTTACGAGGGTTTGTATGCCCTCCAAACGCTCAAGCAATCTGCGTCTGCGCCCGGGATCAAGTTCGCTCATTACATCGTCCAGCATCAAAATAGGCCATTCATCCAATTGACTGCGAATTACCGTAAGCTCCGCCAGCCGCATGGAGAGAGCGGCGGTACGCTGCTGTCCCTGAGAGCCGTAAGCGCGCACATCCCAGCCGTCGATTAACACGGCGACATCGTCGCGGTGGGGTCCGACCGACGTGGTCATGCGGCGCATATCGGTATCGCGCGCGGAGAAAAGCGCTTCCAGTATCTGTTCTCGTTCGTCGCCTAGAGCAATGTTCGGTAAGTATTCGATTTGTAGTCGTTCCTTCCCTTCGGCAATTTCCATATGCGTTTGGGAAGCCTGAATGCGCAGCTTATCGATGTAATCGCGCCTGAAATGCATAAGCTCCGCTCCGTGCGCCGCAAGCTGTTCATCCCACGCGTCTAACGTAGCGTAGAGCGAGACGTTTGAAGCAGCCTCGCGCAGTAGCTCGTTGCGCTGCTTGAGCGCGCGGTTGTAGCGCTGCATGGAATAATAATAGGCAGGCTGCAGCTGCGATAGCGTCATATCTACAAAACGCCTGCGTTCGGCGGGACCGTCCTTTACCGTACGCAGATCTTCGGGGGAAAAGAGCACGCCGGTTACGTGTCCCAATAGCTCGCCAGATCGGGAAGCTTCCTGACCTGCGATTTTGATGTGCCTTTTCCCTGCGCGGGGGAGCAATACTTCCACATCGTGGCTGCCGTCTCTGCGTTCGGCGTAGATATGTACGGAAGCAAATTCCGCGTTTCTTTGAATCAACTCTTTGTCTTGCCGAGTGCGGTGCGAGCGCCCTGTACAGGTCAGATAGACTGCCTCCAGCAGGTTGGTCTTGCCCTGACCGTTATCGCCCAGCAGTACTGTAACGCCCTTGGCGGGCTCCAGCGTACATTCCGCGTAGTTGCGGTAGCCGCGCAGTTTCAGGCGCGTAACGCGCATGCTCCCGCCTCCTTATGCGTTCGTTGGCGCAATGCTTACGCCTTGTTGCGACTTGCGAGCTTTTTGCGCGCTTCAGTACCCAGTATCTTTTTGCGCATACGTATGGATTTGGGCGTGATCTCTACCAGCTCGTCGTCGTCAATAAACTCCATCGCCTCTTCAAGCGTGGGGATATGTACGCCGGTAATCTTGAGCGCTTCCTCTGCGGCGGCGGAGTTGCGGCTGTTGGTCATATGCTTCTTCTTGCATACGTTTACATCGATATCGCCGGGGCGGGAATTGCGCCCGATGATCATACCGGTGTAAACCTTCACGCCCGCTTCGATATACAGTTCGCCGCGATCCTGTATGTTAAACAGTGCGTAACTGGTGCTCAAGCCGTCTTCCCATGCGACCAGCGCTCCGGAGGTGCGGGTGGGTATATCGCCCTTGTATGGTTCGTAGGAATCGAATACCGCGCTCATTACGCCTTCGCCGCGCGTATCCGTTAGAAATTCGCTGCGGTAACCGAAAAGTCCTCTGGAAGGAACGAGGAATTCCAGACGCATCCGGTTTTCGCCATGCATGGATACGAGCGTTCCCCTTCGCCGACCAATTTTCTCAATCACGCTTCCGGAATATTCGGTAGGTACATCCGCAATCAATCGCTCCATGGGCTCGCAGCGCTCGCCATCAATGGTTTTGTAAAGCACCTCGGGCTTGGTTACGGCAAATTCATAGCCTTGCCGCCGCATGGTTTCGATCAATATGGAGAGATGCAGCTCGCCTCTGCCGTATACGCGGAACGCATCGGTGCTTGAGGTCTCCTCCACGCGGAGGGAAACATCTGTAAGCGCTTCCTTTTCCAGCCTTGCGCGCAGGTGGCGCGAGGTTACATAGGTGCCTTCCGTGCCGGCAAACGGGCTGTCGTTTACACAGAACGTCATGGAAATGGTGGGCTCGTCGATCTTTACAAAGGGAAGTGGTTCCGCCATGGCGACGTTACAAATGGTGTCGCCGATCAACAGATCCGGAAATCCGGAAATCGCTACGATATCTCCCACGGCGGCTTCTTCGGCGTTTACACGCTTGAGCCCGTCAAACGTAAATAGTCCCGCCAAACGCGCCGGCGCGGAAACGAAGCTGGAACCGTGTACACAGCGAATCGCCTGCTGTCCCGCATGAATGCGACCGCGCTCAATGCGCCCTACGCCAATGCGCCCCACATAATCGTTGTAGTCAATGGTGGAAATCAGCAGCTGCAGCGTGCCTTCCGGATCCCCTTCCGGCGCGGGAATATGCTCCAATATGCAATCAAACAGGGGGCGAAGGTCGGTACCGGGCTGCTTCCAATCGGTGGTCGCCGTGCCGGTGCGACCGGAGGCGAACAATATGGGACTGTCCAACTGCTCGTCGCTCGCGTCGAGCTCCATCAGCAGTTCGAGGGTTTCATCCACTACCTCTTCGCAGCGCGCGTCGGGGCGATCCATTTTGTTGATAACGATAATGACTTTTAAGTTGAGCTCCAGCGCCTTTTTCAAAACGAAGCGGGTCTGGGGCATGGGTCCTTCAAAGGAATCTACCAGCAGAAGCACTCCGCTCACCATTTTGAGTACGCGTTCCACCTCGCCGGAAAAATCCGCGTGACCGGGGGTATCTACAATGTTGATCTTTACATCATTGTAGTGTACAGCGGTATTTTTGGAAAGAATGGTGATGCCTCTCTCTCGCTCAAGATCGTTGGAATCCATTACGCGGTCCTGCACCTGCTGGTTGGCGCGAAATACGCCGCCCTGCTTGAGCATTTCATCGACCAGCGTGGTTTTACCGTGATCAACGTGAGCGATAATGGCGATATTGCGAATGTCATTTCTTACTATATTCACTGTTAAGACCCCTTTGGTTTATTGGTTGGTGTAGTTTACGGTAGTGCGGATAGGAGTCCGCATAATCGCAAACGCTGTGGATCGACCACGTCTCTGCCGTAGGCATCCAGAAATAGTTCGCCGCAGCGCGCATCGTTTAAATTATATTGGAGCGACCATAGACCCCAGACGAGATCGTGATGACGGTCGCCCATTCCGCTGTCTGCAATGTCAATATAGCCTGTGAGATGCCAATCGCTCAGGACTATGTTTGGCAGACAGTAATCACCGTGAACCAATACGTCCGACTGAAGCAAATTCAAGTTGGCTTGTAGTTCATGCCGCGCGGTTTCGGCGTTTATATTGCCGATAAACGGCGTCAACAGCTCCAGATGCGTTTGCGACAAAGGACTTTCAGTCGTTTCCGCCATGGGCATGGGCGGCGCGCCGACGCGCAACTCATGCAACGAACGCAAAGCTTCTCCAAATACGCGACTTAGGCGCTCAGGTTCGGCGAGATAATGTGGATGAATTCCGCTCTCGCCGTTTATTGCGGCAGTAATGAGATAGTCCCGATCGAGCGATGCGTAGAGCAGCACCTCGGAGGATAATCCCAATGAATGCCACAGCTTCTGCATTTCATACGCCCGCCGCAATGCGCCATACGAAGCAATTTTCAGATAGGCTTTGCATTTTCCGTCGATGAACAAGGTACTCGCCCCGGACGCGCCGCTGCTTTCGAAAAGCGGCGCGTCGCCAATCCACGAACGTATGCGTTCCGGAAGCTCAAGCTCGGATAAATCGATTGCGGTCATTATTCCAGCTCGTCCGCGTTCATACGGTCCGCGGTTTCCGCCAGCACAAGTCCTTCGTTGTTTTCGAGCGCGAGTCGAATACTCCACTCGTTTTCAAACATCAATACGCTGCGTCCCACACGGTCGATTCCCACCGCGCTGGTGGAGGTGAGCCTCAGCTTGTCTACCGGTTTGGGGGTTTCAACTACCCAGCGTACGAAGCGGAAGGGGAGGGATTCGCGCACTATATTGACGTTATATTCGCTCTTTAGCCGATATTCCAGCACGTCCATTTGCAGTACGCCAACTACGCCCGCAATCATTTCCTCACGACCAATGCCCGGTCGTTTAAAGGTCTGTATCGCACCTTCCTGTGAGAGCTGATTGACACCCTTTAGGAATTGCTTTCGCTTCATGGAATCCTCGGGCGATACGCGGCAGAAATATTCCGGCGCGAATAGCGGTATGCCGCCATAGCGCACTGGAGAACCGGTACAAATCGTGTCGCCCAAGCGGAATATCCCGGGATCGAACAGACCGATGATATCACCGGGATACGCCACTTCTACCGACTCATGTTCCTGCGCCATGAAGGTCTGCGGCTGAGCAAGTTTGATATGGCTATTGGTAGAAGAATGCCACACGCTCATCCCTTTTTCGAATACGCCGGAGCATACGCGCATGAACGCGAGACGATCGCGATGCGCAGGGTTCATATTCGCTTGTATTTTGAATATGAAGCCGGTAAAACGATCCGTGGCCGGATCAATTTCGCCGATATCCGCCGTGCGGGGCGAGGGAGACTTGGTGTAAGTCAGGAAGCGCCGCAGGAAGGGCTCCACGCCGAAATTGTTGGTGGCAGAACCGAAAAACATGGGCGTAAGCTGTCCCGTAAGTACCTTTTCAATATCGAAGGCGTCGCCTGCTACGTCTAGCAGCTCCACATCCTCCATAAGCTTATCGTAGTAATTTTGTCCGATTACGGAAGGACAAGCGGGATCGTCCAGCGAAACGGTGCGCACCTGTACCTGCGATTGACCGTGGTTGCCGCCCTCGTACAGCTCGATCAGACGGGTATCGCGGTGGTAAACGCCCTTGAAATCACCATGAATGCCGATGGGCCAGTTCACGGGGCAGGAACGAATTCCAAGCACCTGTTCGATTTCTTCCATCAGCTCAAATGGATCGCGCCCTGTGCGGTCCATTTTGTTGATGAAGGTAAAAATGGGTATGGAGCGCAAACGGCACACCTTGAATAGCTTGATCGTTTGCTCTTCCACGCCCTTGGCATTGTCAATCAGCATTACCGCGCTGTCCGCCGCCACCAGTGTTCTATAGGTATCCTCGGAGAAATCTTGATGTCCGGGGGTGTCCAATATATTAATGCGATAGCCGTCAAAATCGAACTGCATGGCAGACGATGTAACGGAAATACCACGCTGTTTCTCAATTTCCATCCAGTCCGAAGTCGCATGGCGCGCAGCCTTGCGCGCTTTGACCGAACCCGCCTGTCGAATCGCTCCGCCATAGAGCAGAAGCTTTTCGGTGAGGGTGGTTTTACCGGCATCCGGATGGGATATGATTGCAAAGGTTCGCCTGCGCGCAACCTCCGCCTTCAGTTCGGGATGTTGCATAAGAAAGCCTCCTATTTGTATTTTAGTATTTTTCTTTCATAGCGACATCCTTGGCATCAATGCGGAATCGACATAACAACGCTCCTCTACAAGTGTTTCAGTTACCCAGTAAATTTTAACTTTGGATGGGGTTTTATGTCAACCACGATATATCATTCTTTGCGTAAAATTGTGAAAGAGATAAGGCGCATTTTCGACTGAAATGCATCGCTTTTGCTTGACGGATGTTTTTCCGTGCGCTACAATATGGAAAGCTTTGCAGGCGTTTTGCTTTTGCAATGGGCGCGCAGAGCAGTGGGGAGGGGAATATGCTATGTCTGGGCGAAAAGATGCGCCGTTGTTTCATTGTATAAAAGCATTGGTTCGTGTATTCTATCCCCGAATGCACATGGAAGGGTTGGAACGGTTGCCTGAAAAGTGCATTATCGTGGGAAATCATTCCCAGATGAACGGACCAATTGTAGGCGAATTGTACATACCGGAACCACACGCCATATGGTGTGCCGGAGAAATGATGAAGCTGGAACAGGTCCCGGCGTATGCATATGCCGACTTCTGGTCGGAAAAGCCGAAATGGACGCACGGGCTGTATCGTTTGCTTTCGTATCTGATCGCTCCGCTTTCTGTATGTGTATTCAATAACGCCAATACCATACCGGTGTATCGCGACGCGCGCATTATCGGCACCTATCGCGAATCCATTCGCAGATTGGAGGCGGGCGAGCGCATTATTATTTTTCCGGAATGCCGTGAAAAATACAATGGATTTCTCTATCAGTTTCAGAGTGGATATATTGATACCGCTCTGTTTTATACGCGCAGAACGCATGAACCCATGTCCTTTGTGCCGATGTACATTGCGCCAAAGCTCAAACGGGTGGTTTTTGGCGCGCCGATTGAATTTCGTATAGATGCGCCCATTCACGAGGAGCGCGAGCGTATCAATCGGTATTTAATGGATGGAATTACGCGTATGGCGTGTGCGTTGCCTCCGCATACGGTGGTTCCCTATATGAATATTTCTAAAAGAAAATACCCGCAAAACGTCGCATAGGAGCATTATGCATGAAACAGTCTCAAGTCGATTATCGGCAATTTCGATTATCACGTATCAATGAGCCTCAGTATCGCCATTTATGGCTGCTCAGTGGTTGGGTCGTATACTTTATATTGTATTTTTTGACTGAGAATCTCATTCCGCCGGAGAATTGCCATATCGTCCATTGTCGTTTGGACGATATCATTCCCTTCTGCGAATGGTTTGTTATTCCATATGTATTTTGGTATGTGTTCGTCGCGGGTTCGCTATGGATATTTGTTCGTAAGGATATTGAAAGCTTTAAGCGACTTTCGGTATTTATTATTATTACTCAGGCGGTGGCGATGGCGGCGTACATACTCTATCCTAGCAGGCAGGATCTTCGACCGGATGTATTTCCTCGGCAGAATGTGCTTACATGGATTCTGGGGCTCATATATGCGTTTGATACCAGTACGGGGGTTTGCCCTTCGCTTCACGTGGCGTATTCCATAGGAATTGCTTCCGTATGGCTAAAAAAGCCGGATGCGACTAAGGGGACCAAACTGTTTGTGACTGTCGCGGCGGCTGTGATCTCCATCGCCACGGCGTTTGTGAAGCAGCATTCCGTAGTCGATATCATTGCCGCGTTGCCAGTTTGCCTGCTTGCGGAGCTGCTGGTTTATGGTAAATGGTGGAAGAAAAAGTGGCGTAATTCGACGCTGTGACCGCATTTCGGCGAAATTCGCAGTTGATAACCTACTTCAATGGGATATAACCAACTGCGTTTTGGAGTTTGATTTCGCACCCAAATTCGAACAACGCTGCCAAGTCCGCGTAAGATTTATATTGTTTTTTTCGCAAATGGGGCTGCCTCGTTTTGAGGCAGCCCCATGACCTTTTAGTGTTTCTTAATGTTCGTGTCTATGGAATTTCCGAACACAAAGAAACGTTGATAAATGAATTCCGTGATAAAGTTGAGCGCCATATTTGCCGCCGTGGCGAGATACTCGTTCCAGCCGAGCGAAGAGG
>JAFUAR010000287.1 GCA_017460585.1 Clostridia bacterium | reverse complement strand
GGTGGTAACCGCGACAGATAGACAGACGGTAGTACACTTTATGACCTATGCGGGGCAGACGGGTTTCTTTACGATTTCCCCAGATGCGGAAAACTGGGGAGTACTGGTCAACGGAATACCGGAAGATCAAGTATTTGCATTTTTGCCGTACGCGGATTAACGTATATATGGAAATGCTGCCGGATGTCGATCGTCCGGCAGCATTTATATGTAAAAAGCGTAACTTACCAACCCAGATTATCCAGCAGAATATAACCAGTAATACCATTATAGGTACAGCAGGCGAAATTATCGGTTACATAGTAGCAATCTGTTACGATCGATCCAAGCGGAACCTTCGCGAGGCGTGCAGAGCGTGTATCCGGCAGCTCGCGCAGAGAAGCCCAAGATAGGCAGTTTACGATAAAACAGTCGCCGATCCAGTCTGCGGAAGCGGTAGCGCCATCATCGTAACTGCCGCCGGAAACCCACGAAAGGTTATTGTTCAGTATATAACCTTCCAAGTCTCCATACATACAGTAGGAAAAGCGATCGTCTTGATAGAATACATTGGTGACAATTTCACCGTAGGGGACGCGCGCAATGAGTTCTGCGGAAGTATCCGGATAACTGCGCAGAGAAGCATAGCTGGTGCAATTGACAATTTGATAGTTCCCCATATAATTGCTTTCGGGGTATTCGTATCCAGCAGGTCCGGAAATGAAGGAAAGATTGTTGTTCAATATATAGCCGCCTATGCCTTCGTATACGCAATAAGTATATTTTTCATCGTAATAATAGCAATCGGTCACAACAGCTCCGAACGGCACTTTAGCGAGACGACCGGATCCGGAATCCGGATAGGCGCGTAAAGAAGTCCAACTCAAACAATTGACTACCTCCATAGAGCCCAATAGGTAATCCAACATCGATGTATCGTAATAGGCTTCTGCGCTTGCGGGTACCATAGTGGCACCGATTATGAATGTCAGTGCGATCAGCGCACAGAGCAACGAGTGAAATTTAAGCTTCATGGATATTTTCCCCCTTCATTATTGACAGTATTCTATATTTATCTTAACGGATTTGTCCAATTCTGTCAATAGGCAATGCAATATCAGCTTGTGAGGTGAAGAATATCGATTCATTTTCTCTTTGTAAATTTAAAACATAGAAAGTATAAATTTATGCGATTCTACGCTTGGATGATTGACATTATACAATGTATTTGCTATAATATCTATTGTTGCGGGGTTATAGCTCAGTTGGTTAGAGCGTCACGTTGACATCGTGAAGGTCATAGGTTCGAGCCCTACTAACCCCACCAGAAAAGCACACAGGTTGTAAATAACCGTGTGCTTTTGTTTTACTTCCTTAATCCTGTACAAGTAATCATTTATTTTCCTCTAAGCCGATGAGCCAGACAATAAAATCTTCTGAAACGCCCAGCATATTGGCAATTCGTCCGAGTACTTCTTGAGTCATACCCTCTCGAATGGCTTTTTTTTGTGCTTCTGCATCTGTCTGATCAGAAGGATCGAGGAATAGTAGAATGGTACGCTGCGCTGCGTTCAGCTGATTTGCCTTTGAACGATCAAAAGTCATATCCGCCCAAAGACAATTGGCGAGAGCGACATAGTAGTACTCGCGCACAGTGGCGTCATCCTCCTGAAATTCGTTCTCGAGGTGCTCTAGATCTGATTCGGTGATCTGGCAAAGTTTGGATAAGACGGAAGAGAATACGCGCCTTTGCACCACGTCTTCCGGATCAAATTGCGCAAAGCTGCCCATCATTACAGTTTGCAGCAGCTGACAGCTTTGGAGATGAGATTTGCAGCGGACCTCATGCGAAGCGCTCCAATATTCTTTTGCCCATCCACTGGGAAGAAATAATATCGCCAGTGCCGTGATCAAGCAAGTCAGTCGTTTTCTCATATCATTTCTCCGTGGTAAATGCGATGAAGAATCGCGTCCCCGAACCCCAAACGCTTTCTACACGGATAACCCCTTCATAGCGTTCTACAATGGTTCGCACAATACTTAATCCCAGTCCAGTCCCTCCGGCATCGGAATCGCGAGCTTCGTCTACGCGGTAAAATGGCTCGAATATGTGCAAAAGATGCCCTTCTTCAATACCGATTCCATCGTCCTCCACTTTAATCATGTTATTGGTTAGAGCTACACGTACGAATCCTCCTTTTTTTCCGTAACGAACGGCGTTGTCCATTAAATTGTACAATATTTCCCAAATATCCTTTTCTTGAATGAATAACGAGAGTTGTCCGTTGACTTCAATGGTGATATCTTTTTTTGCCGCGCGGGGGAGGAGCGCTTGACGTACCTCGTTGGCAACGGGGGCAATTTCCAATCGAGTACTCGGTGCGGCTTCTTCGCGTTCTGCCTTGCTAAGGCGCAGAATATCTTCAATGACGCACAGCATCCGGTCGCATTCACTCCGAATGGTATGAAGACAAAGCGCGCGTTCCTCGGGCGAAGCCGCAATTTCCTCTTCCAGAAGCTCTGCATACCCACGAACGGATGTGAGCGGACTGCGGAGTTCATGGCTGGCATTCGCGACAAAATCAGTGCGCAGATTCATGGTTTG
>JAFUAR010000286.1 GCA_017460585.1 Clostridia bacterium | reverse complement strand
GATTAAACAAACGACACCTATCGGTGAAGGCACGTTTTTCCATATGGTAGCGAATTGACTTAAACAGGTCATCCATAGCGAAAGGAGGTGCAGGCGCATGGTGAGACCCGTATCGTTGCAGGGGTTTCACTTAGGGGTTTCAGGGGGTTTCAGATTTTCCTCTGGGAATTATGTGTTTGTATCAAATACCTCAGCTTAGGGGACCCCGCGGCGGGCAGCGGCAATTTCCTAACGGAGAGCTATTTGTGTCTGCGCACGCTGGAAAATGAAGTAATCGCCATTTTGCAGGCGGACCAAATCAGTATGGGCTTCGCATTGGAACCCATTAAGGTATCGCTTGCGCAATTTTACGGCATTGAAATTAACGATTACGCCGTGGCGGTCGCCAAGACGGCGCTTTGGATTGCCGAAAGTCAGATGATGCAGCGCACGGAGGAAATTGTGCATATGCCGCTGGACTTCCTGCCGCTCAAAAGCTATGTGAATGTTGTAGAAGGCAACGCCCTGCAGCTGGATTGGAACGAGATCGTGCCGAAGGACGAGCTGAATTATATTATGGGAAACCCGCCGTTTGTGGGCGCGCGATTGATGAGTGAATCCCAAAAGAACGATGTACTGAATATCTTTGGATATCAATGGACCAATGTTGGCAATTTGGATTATGTATCCTGCTGGTATAAAAAGTCTTCCGACATGATGAAAGAGACGACCATACGTACCGCTTTGGTTTCGACGAATTCCGTTTCGCAGGGCGAATCTGTCGCCAACCTATGGAAGCCTCTGTTCCATTCAGGGGTCCATATCGATTTCGCATATCGCATCTTCCGCTGGGATAGTGAAGCACACATCAAGGCGCACGTGCATTGCGTCATCATTGGATTTAGCATCGCTCCGTCTGACCGCGCAAAAGTCATTTTTTCTGGCGAACAGACAATCGTAGCGAATCATATCAACGCCTATTTGACGGATGCCGCAGATGTATTTGTCGAAAGTCGAAGCAAACCCATATGCAATGTGCCGGAAATTGGCATTGGAAACAAACCGATTGATGGCGGATTCTATTTGTTTAAAAGGGAAGCAATGGAGGCTTTTATTCAGTTAGAACCAGCTTCAAAGCATTATTTCCGCCTGTGGTACGGTTCAGATGAATTTATCAATCGACGTCCACGCTACTGCCTATGGCTGGGAGATTGTCCGCCTTCTGAATTACGAAAGATGCCGGAGTGCATGAAACGAATGCAGGCGGTAAAAGATTATAGATTGGCGAGTACAAGCGCGGGCACACGAAAACTCTCAGAACGTCCCACCCGATTTCATGTCGAGAATATGCCAAACGGAAATTACATTATTATCCCCGAGGTATCATCTGAAAAAAGGCGATATGTTCCTATGGGATTTATGACTCCGGATATTTTGTGTAGTAATCTAGTAAAACTCATTCCCGATGCCACACTATACCACGTCGGCATTCTGGAATCCAACGTG
Organism: Clostridia bacterium; assembly: GCA_017460585.1. Taxonomy (GTDB): domain Bacteria; phylum Bacillota; class Clostridia; order Christensenellales; family Aristaeellaceae; genus Faecivicinus. The sequence goes on along the minus strand of JAFUAR010000286.1, from coordinate 2,506 downwards.
CACATGGCATGGATGCGGACAGTCTGCGGAAGGCTGGAAATGCGCTATCGCTATTCCAAAGATATCGTCTATAACAATTTCCCTTGGCCCGACCCCACCGACGCGCAGCGCGCCAAAATCGAACAAACCGCGCAAGCCATACTCGATGCGCGTGCGCTGTACCCGCAGAGCAGTCTCGCCGATTTGTACGACGAGCTCACCATGCCGCCGGAGCTTCGCAAGGCGCATCAGGCAAATGACCGCGCGGTCATGCAGGCGTACGGAATGCCCATTAAGGAGACGGATGAAGCCGCCTGCGTGGCGTGGCTCATGCGCCTGTATCAGGAAAAGGTCGAACAGTGAAAATAGCGCACGCATAAGCCTTAGCCGCTCTAAATGCGGTATGTATTCCGCACAGCCAAACGGTTCGAAACGTAAATTCCGCCCGTAAGGAGGCGATCATATGGGATTATTCAATGATTCTGCGGAGATCGAACGCAAAAAGAAATTGGAGCAATTGGAAGACAAGCGTCTTCGGTTTCTGGATACGCTCAACGCTCGGAGCTTCCGTCCGGAGCGGATGCTGCTTGGCGCGCGGGATGACAGCGGACTCATCGCCGTATCACGCGAAGGCGGGAAGCTTCAACTGGTGCTTGGACCCGCATTCGGCGGCGATGGAGAGTACCATCTCATGGAATTTGAACAGATTGAGTGGCGGCGAGAAGATCATTTCGTCGCCTCGGAAGGGCTGGGCGGCATATTCGGCATGGGCAGGCGCGCCGAACAGGGCTTTCGCATCGCCTTTAATTTGGGCGAAGAGAGTGTTGTACTGCCCATAGTATCGGGCGTAAACAGCGCGCTCTTTTGTGCTTCCGCCAAAAAGAACCCCCTGCTCAACCCCAAGCGCCGCGCAGGCAACGCCAACGTGGTATGGGATTTACCGCCCATCGACCGCAACGGACTCAAAAAACTGGAAAGAGAGCTGTACGCCCTGCTCGAGCCATCGCAAAAATGACGGCAATTGGGAGCTTTGCGTATATTTTGGCGAAAAGCGTTTCATTGCGCTGCATTCTATTGTAGAATGCAGTATCTATGAAATAAATTGAAACGCTTTTGTAATATACGGGAGAGCTTCCATGAAAAAGGCATTGCTATGGTCCATGATTCCCCTGCGCAACGAGATGAGCGCGGAAGAAATACTGGCGCGAAACCGCATCGGCTCCAATTCAGGCAACGTTCTGTTTCACACCAGCATGGCGCGCGCATTGACATTGTCGCCCGACGGAATACCCGATACGTGCTTTTTTGCCCATCGGGACGATCTGGATCGATTTGCGCAGGAGGTCAACGAACGCTATCGCTGCTTCGTGATGCCTCTGGCAAACGCGTTTCGCGCCAACTATATGCCGAGACTGCGCGAACTCACGCGCTTCATTCGCAAGCTGCGCATTCCCTGTGTGGTCGCGGGCGTGGGCATACAGGCGAGCAGCGTGGAAGAGCTCCGTCGGGGCTTTCCCTTTGATGAAGACGTGCGCTCCTTTATGAATGCCGTGCTGGAGCGCTCCGCCGCTGTCGGCGTACGCGGCGCGTTTACCGCCGAATATCTGCGCCGGCTGGGCTACATTGAGGACAGGGATTTCGCCGTAATTGGCTGTCCCTCTATGTATAGTCGGGGCGACGCGCTCCCCCTCATCAAACCGATGCCGAATGATGAAAACGCGCGCGTCTGCGTCAACGGCAAGGCGGACAGCGCGCCGGAGATTCGCGCCTTCACTATGGAGGGCTGCCGACTATTTCCCAATTATACCTACGTCGCGCAAAATATCGAGGAAATGTGGCTGCTGCGCGCGGGACTGCCGGTACTCCCAACCACCCGCAGGCTGCCGCCCAAATACGTACCGGCGACCCGCCTGAACCACCTGATGCGCGAAAGTCGTGCCGTAGGTTATCTGAACGCGCGCAGCTGGATTAGCGCCATGGTCAGCGCGGATTTCTGCTTTGGCTGCAACATCCATGGCAATGTGGCGGCGATACTCTCCGGCGCGCCCGCGCTGGTACTAGCGAAGGATTTGCGCGTGGCGGAGCTGGCGGAATACCACGAAATTCCGCTGGTCACGTTGGAGGAAATGCGCGGCGGTCTGCGCTTTGAAGACGCGATCGCGCGCGCGAATTGGCACAGCGTCTCCGCCAACCATCCCGCACGATTCCGCAAATTTGTGAATTTCCTAAACATCAACAATCTGGAGCACATCTATGTAAACGGCAAATCTCCCTCGATCGCGCCGTACGATCTGGCGCTCGCCGAGACCGTCGATCCGGAGCCGCTTCTCCCCCACCTACATCTCTCTCGATCAGAACGCGCCGCGCTGCGCCCCGTTTACGAGAAAGCGCACCGCTACTACGCGGATAAAGTCGGCGGAAAGCTGCGCGAGAAGCTGCCCATGGGCGGCTGGACGAAACTGCCCGCACCGCGAGCGCTTCCGGCGGATGGTCTGTCGCTGCAGCGGTAAGGAGTACGCAAATGATC
>JAFUAR010000285.1 GCA_017460585.1 Clostridia bacterium | reverse complement strand
TCGTTTTGTTTCGTAACGTTCAATCTCTATTGGTCGAGGCGGGCTTTCACATTCAGTGAAGTGCCCGCCTCGTTTCCTAAACTATTTGACCAGCTTTTCCACATCGCTCAGCGATAAGCCTTCTCTTTGGGCAATCGCCGCAATATCGTCGTATTCTGGCTTGCTGCGGCTGGTCCCGTAGCCCGTGCTGCGCTTTACGCGTATAGGACCCAGCGGCGTGTCGACGGACTCAATGTGCCGTTCAAGCACGTACCTTTCCAGATTCGCGCGGCGAACCCCCGTGGTGGTGGTGTGCTGAAAGATGCGGCGTACAATCGCGTCCACGTGCGCCTCGTCGCATATGCAGCAGAGCATCTGCGCGGGGCGGTTCTTCTTCATATGAATGGGTACGGTATATACGTCGCGCGCGCCCGCCTCAAACAGCCGCTCCATGGCGTAGCCGATGCCCTCGCCGGTCATGTCGTCCAAATTGCATTCCAGCTTGATTATTTCGTCCCGTCCGCTTTCTGCGCCGTCGTCGCCCAGCAGCGCGCGCACGCAGTTCGCCACGGGGAAGTCCTTCGTACCCAACCCGTAGCCGATGCGCTCTATGGAGATCGCGGGCATATTGCCAAAGCTGTGCGCGAAGTGCCGCAGCAGCGCCGCGCCCGTGGGGGTGCACAGCTCGCCGCGGATGTCGCCGGAGTATATGGGTATGTCGCGCAGCAGCAGCGCCGTGGCGGGCGCGGGTACGGGCAAAATGCCGTGGGCGCACTTCACCTTGCCGCTGCCCACGTGTACGGGGGAACAGTATACCTTTTCGGGAGCGATCTCATCCATCAGCATACATACGCCCACCACGTCCGCCACCGCGTCCAGCGTGCCCACCTCGTGGAAGTGAATCTGGTCTATGGTGGAGCCGTGTACCTGCGCCTCCGCCTCGGCGATGGCGGCGTACACCTGCGCCGCGTCCGAAGCCGCGCGCCGCGAAATGGGCAGGGTCTGAATCAGCGCCTGAATTTCGCCCAGCGAGGTGTGGTGATGGTGGTCGTGTTCATGCTCGTGCGTGTGGTCATGGTCATGGTGACTCTCGTGCTCATGATGGTGCTCGTGCTCATGCGTATGTTCATGCTCGTGCTCGTGGACATGGTTATGCTCGTGCTCGTGTTCGTGCTCATGGATATGCGCGTGCTCGTCTACGTCGTGCGAATGCTCCTCTTCACCGTGAATGTGCACGTGCATATGCGTGCCCATCACGCCGCATTTGCTCGCCCTTTCGGAATGCACCTGCACGCCGGGCAGCCCCAGCGCATTCAGGCGGCGCAGGAAATCTTCGGGGTTGGGGTGCAGCTCCAGCAGCGCGCCCATCAGCATATCGCCCGCCGCGCCCATGCCGCAGTCCAAATACAGTATTTTCAAATTCATTCCTCCCGTCCATATGGAAAAAGATGCCCCTTGCGCATATGCCGCGCCGGACATCTTCCTGATCTCCATTGTGTGTTTCGATTATAGCGGTCAAAGCGTGACTTGTCAATGGATTGGGCGCATTGCCACAGCTTCATAATTCAACCTTTACATCTGTGCGCTACAATAGACAAAAATCCGCAAAAAGGGGATGGGATGCTATGAGAATTGCAGATGCGCACTGCGATACGCTGTATGAAATGGCAATTATGGGTCAGCCGCTGGAACTCTGCAAGGTTACGCCCGAGGCGATGGCGGCGGGCGGCGTAGGGCTTCAGACCTTTGCGCTGTTCGCGGGTCGCAAAGGCACCCACGGCACGGCGTATCAGGATGGGCGCGATATGCTGGACGCCTCGTATCGCCTGCCCGTTCCGGTGCTGCGCGGCGCGCTGCCCGAGGCGTTTCCCGACGCGCCCACGGGCGTGATCTCCTGCGAGGGCGGAGAAATGCTGGAGGGCTCCTTGGAGCGCCTTGCGGAGTTTGACGATGAGACGCGCCTGCGCATGATCGCGCTCACGTGGAATTTTGAAAACGAGATCGGCTATCCGGCAAAGAGCGGCTCCAAAGCCCCGCTCAAGCCCTTTGGGCGCGCGCTGGTGCGGGAGATGGACAAGCGCGGCATATTGACCGATTGTTCCCACTTGAACGACGCGGGGTTTTACGATGTATGCGAGCGCGCGGAGCTTCCGCCCATCGCCAGCCATTCCAACTGCCGCTGGCTGTGCGGGCATTCCCGCAACCTCACGCGCGATATGGTCAAGGCGATCATCGAGCGCAAGGGCTACATTGGCGTGAACTTTTACGCCAATTTCCTCAAGGCGGACGGTCCCGCCGCTTTGGAGGACGTGCTGCGCCATATCGACGCGCTGATGGAATTGGGCGGGGAGGACGTGGTCGGCTTCGGTTCGGATTTTGACGGCATTGAGGCGTGGCCCGATCATTTGGAAAGTCCGGCGGATTTCCCCAACCTCATTCAGCTGCTCAGGGATCACGGCTATACCGAAGCGCAGCTCATGAAGCTCGCGCACCAAAACCTCTGGCGCGTGCTCCAGCTGGCGGATCGCCGCAGGGCGTATTGAGAAACCGGCATATATCCTTATGAAAGTCAATGCGGGAAGGCGAAACAATCGCCTTCCCGCGTTTTATATTTTACAGTTCGAATTCCGTACGTACCGCGCTTTTTTCGCGCGCGCACCAGCGTCCGCTTGTGAAATCGGGCACGGCGATCGGTACGCCGCCGCCCGCGATGGTGGCTTCGGAGAGCGCCGTAACGCTCATCCACGCCGCCGCGTCGTATACGTCAATCGGCACCTCGCTTTGGTTCTGTACGCTTTCAATGAAGGCGCGCAGCACCAAATAATCCATGCCGTCGTGGTTGCCGCGAATGCCGAAATCGCGGTATTCCTTCCACAGAGGATGTAGGTATTCCTCCATGTACTTTTTGTCGTTTTCGGGGCGATGCGCCCAGTCGTGCTCGTCCACCGGAGTGCGCCCCTCGATGTAGATCAGCCGACCGTCTTCCATCCACATTCCCTTGGTGCCGCGAATTACGCCGCCCCTCGAGTAGAAGCGGGGGAGCGTGCAGTCGTGCGTGAGCACGATGGTTTCGCCGTTGGCGCAGCGAATCATGGTGGTCACCACGTCGCCCTCGTTCACCTGCGCGTTTGCCAGCGGGGAATCGGGGCGGTGGGTTTGCAGCCATTCGTGCAGCCCCGCCGCCTTGCTGGACATGGCGGAGAGCGTGACCATGCGGTTGCCGCGGTTGATGTTTAAATAATTGGCGATGGGTCCCAGCTCATGGGTGGGGTAAAGCTCCGCGTTGCGGTGCAGGAAGTGGCGCTGGCGGTAGTGGCGGTTGATATCGCCGTTGCCGATTTCATCGCGCAAATCGTGCGAATACGCGCCCGCGCAGTGTACCAGCGTGCCGAAAACGCCCTCGCGCACCATGCGCAAAAGCGTGAGCTCCGTATCGCCGTAGCAGCAGTTTTCCAGCATCATGACCGGAATGCCGGTCTCCTCGCTCACGCGCACCAAGCGCCAGCATTCGTCAATGCTGGTCGCGCCGCCTACCTCCATGGCGGGGCGCTTTCCCGCGCGCATCGCCTGTATGCAAAGCGGAATGTGCGTTTCCCACGAGGTCATAATCACAACCGCGTCCACATCGCTTCGGTCAATGCATTCGCCCGCGTCCGTAGAGATAAAGGGCATATGTCCCCGCGCCTCGTTTACCAGCGCCGCGCCGTGGTCCGCGCGGTCCTGATAGCTGTCGCATACCGCGGTTACGTCCACATCCGGCATTTCCAGTAGCGTTTTGAGCTGCCCTACGCCGCGGCTGCCCAAGCCGAGCACCGCCAAACGAACCGTCTCGCCAAACTGATTGAGCTTCAATTGTATTCCTCCTCTCAAAATATGAATGTTCGGGGGTTAATTTGTCGCGTTTATTATAAGCCCAACGCCTTCCGTGCGTCAAGCGTGAAAGCGAGAGTAAGCGGTGAAAATGAAGGTTACTGTTCCGCCTACGGCTTCACAGTAAGTGGACGGGGGACACGTCCCCCGCCACTACCACCCCCTCAGGTTTTGCTGAAATCGCTACACGATTTCCGGGCGCAAAACCTGCAAGGAAGCGGACACTTGGTCCGCGTCCTCGCGGCGTACACGCCGCCGCTGCGGATTGAAAGTCGGGGATTGCGATCCCCGACACCCCATGGGTGAATGGTAACACATGAAACCCAATGCCCCATAATAAACTGTTGGCAAACCCTTGACATCCATCGCCCTGAATGTTATCATTATATTGTTGATTTGTTGATTGATTTTGAAAATGGACCAATAAACATATTTTTATAGCCAACGGCGCGGCTGCCAAGGAGCAAACCGCGCGCGTTGCAGCGTATAGAAAAAGTCTGAGGGGGGTTTTGGAATCGATGTCGTTGCCTGGAAAGTACTGTATCGGACTGCTTGCGGAGGATAATCCGCTCAAATCCTTTTTTTGCTTTCGACCGGTTTTATTGGAAGAGGAAGATCGTTTCGCGCCGTTCGAGCATCCGGAGCACTTTCCGGAGCAGGGCTGCATTCGAATCGTTCCGGATAAAAACGAATCCAGCCATTTTAAAACGCGTATGCGCATGATCGGCAGCTTTGCCGTGGTGGATCTGAGAAATCATATTGGTGAAAGCGATAAAATACGCCCCAACAAAAACTATCGCGGCGACGGCGTGGAGCGCAACGCTCACATTATCTATTCCGACGTGGTCGCCCAGCCCCCCGCGGGCACCATATTCTCCCTGCTCGATCTGCGCCCCGAGGAGGCGGAAAATCAAACCTTGCCCGCCGCGCCGCTGTCACGGGAAATATTGCTCTGCGTGGATGGCGCGCCCCTTGCGCAGATTTGGCGCTGCGCGCAGGATGAGCACGATCCGGAGCTGACGCGTCTGGTGCCAAGCGGCGAAGAAGCCGATTTGGAATCTCTGCAGACCTTTGAAATTCCCGACGGCGCGAACGAAACGGCGCATATCGCCGTATCCAAGCAGCTGCTCCAGCGCTCCGCCGAGCCGGCGCGCGCGCCGCAGACGGCGCCCAAAGCGGAACCGGT
>JAFUAR010000284.1 GCA_017460585.1 Clostridia bacterium | reverse complement strand
GAATATCAATTTATGGCGACCTTCCACTCCTGCAGCAAAATGTCGATCATTTGCTGCTTCTGTGCCTCCATTTCGACAACGAGCTTAAGTTGAGTACGGCAGCGAATCAGATTGTGCTCCGGATAGGCGATATGGAAATATACATCGCCCAACAAATAATCCGCAAGGAAGCGAATTCCGCATTCCAGAGTCATTAATCGCGCGCCATCCGCCAAAGATCGCACCTCTCGTTCATCCATCGCTTTACCGCAGGCTTTCAGGAAGCCGCGCGCATAGGCGCGAAACAGGTCGATCGAAAAGTGGACTTTGTCCAGATCCGGTTCATCTTCCGCCGCGGTCGTTGCGCCGAAGCGAATGGAATCGCCAAAGTCGAAAGCGATGGCGCCGGGCATCACCGTATCCAAATCGATGATGCACAGTGGCTGACGCATCGCTTCATCGAATAATACGTTGTTGAGTTTGGTATCGTTGTGGGTCACCCGCGTGGGCAGAGCTCCGCTCCGGAGCCCTTCAACCAGCACGCCTGCGCCATTCTCACGCGCCCACGCCAATTCCAATTCCCGCGCTGCGCTCTCCGCCCTTTTCAGCGGATCGGTCAGGTACGCATGGCGCAGCTGCGCATAGCGAATGATCGTATCGTGAAAACCGGGAATCACCTCGTACAGCGTATGTGCTGGAAAACCGCTCAGCTGCCGCTGGAAGCCTCCAAAGGCAATTGCCGATTGGTAGAAATCCTTCGGATCCTCAATGCGTTCGAAGCATACGCTTCGCTCTACAAATTCATAAATACGCCATGCCTCGCCCGATTCATCCGTATACCATACCCGATCATCCAGCGTATGCACCAGATGCAGCGTATGTCGTCCATCCGGATCATCCTTCGCCAAATATTCTGTAACGGATTGAATATTTCCCATCAGCCCTTCGATATTGGGAAACGCCGTGCGATTCATCCTTTGCAATATATATCTGTGTGCATCCGCGCAGCAAACCAGATACGTATCGTTAATATGTCCGTTTCCGTAGCGTTCGCAGGATACGGGCTCGGCGGAAAGCTTGAACTTCCGTGCAATTTCCATAGACATTATACATTCCTCCGAAGAGCGGGTAGGCTTGCGGCGGCAATGGATTGACCCACCCTGCGGCTGGATTCATCGGGAATATCCAGCTGAATCTTATGCGCAAGCTCGGGGAATTCGCTGTTCAAAACCTTCCGTGCCGTTTCGAGCAATATTACACCGCCCTCGCCGCTGGTCACTCGACCCATCACCAGTACGTGTTCAATGTTGTAGAACTGCGCGTACCATGCGACCGAATAGCCAAAGTATACGCCGATGCTTTCATAAATGCGCTTTGCGCGCTCATCACCCTGTGCCATCAGCTGCTGTACAGCCTTGAGCTTTTCCGCCGGAGTCGCCTGTGCATCCAATTCAATCCCCGCGGCAGGCGCGAGCTTGATGACCGCGTACTGCGAGAAGTACTTTACACCGCAGCCGTAATCACCGGACCATTCATCCACCATCGCGTCCGCGTTCGCGTCGACCGGCACAAACGCCAATTCGTTCAGCCAACCTGTGATATTGCCCTGCTCGTCCACGTATCCGCCCGCCTCGCTGGTGCCCATAGCGATTCCCAACACGCAGTTGGCGTTCATATCCATTGCGCCAGCCAGCGCAGTCACATCGCCGTCGTTCGCCACTTCAATGGGCACATCGGCGCCAAATTCCTTCGCCACGTCCAAATACATGGTCTTTACGCGCGACTCGATCAAATCTCTAGGAACCTTAATGAACAGCGAAGAATGGCGAATCAAATTGTTGCGGAAGGTCCCTGCGGAAGACACGCCAATCGCATCCACGCGCGGCATCTTGGAAGCCGCGGTCTTCATAGATTCCAATATACCCTGATACTGATATTCCGGATCCTCGCTGAGTTTGGGATGCCAAATGACTTCTTCGGAATATACCGCTTCCCCATCGATCACCGCGGAAACCTTGCGATCGCTGCCGCCAGCATCGAAACCAATTCGGCAGCCTTCCAAGTGGCGCCCCACCGCATTG
>JAFUAR010000283.1 GCA_017460585.1 Clostridia bacterium | reverse complement strand
GCATTCTCCACTCCGCTTTGCAGGCGGATCCGGAGGTCACCACTCATTCTGAGGGTGAGGAACCCTATCGTCGCGTTATTATCACGCTAAAATAAAGCGGCGGATATTTCCGCGCACCGATCTCAAACGGATCGGTGCGCGGATTTTTTTATGTATGATCGTTAATGTTCAAATGAGTGATTCGCAAAAAAACAGTGAGCGAACGTTCTAAATCGAAAGCGTTCGCCCACCAAGTGGTGCCGAAGGTGGGACTCGAACCCACACGGTATCGCTACCAACGGATTTTGAGTCCGTCACGTCTGCCATTCCATCACTTCGGCAACAATATTATTCTAACAGATTCCTTTGAAAAGCGCAATAGCCCACGGGTTAAATTCCGGAAATGATTATTAATCTACAGCTACTTACGAAGGTGAAAAGCTCCCTTCCTGCTCACAAAGACCGATGCCGCCTACTTGTTTTTCAGCGGCGTCGGCTTCCAATCAACTGTGTGGACTGTTGAATTGTCTTTCAATGCCCTTTCAGCTCCTGCGCTTCTGGGCAGGCACCCAGAAATGCCACTTTGGCGCCTTAGGCATATCGGTATGCTTAATCAGCGACTTAATCACTCGGCGGTGCGTAAACAGGCAGCACGCACACAGCAAAACAACCACGATTAATATAATGGCTCCGGTACTCATCGAGTATCCCCTCCCCCAATTAAGCCTTGTTAAATTTCTCTTTGGGTTGCTTACAGCGCGGGCACTTCCAATCCTCTGGCAGAGACTCAAAGGCGACATCGTCGTGTTCCGCCGGATCATACACATATCCGCAAATGGAACATACGTATTTACCGCTGCCCTGCTGCGCGGTAAAGTCCACCTCGGCAAGTACGGTCTCCACGGGATGATCCAAATCCATCACGCGCTTTGCTTCGAGGTTTTCGTAACCCTGCGGCGAATGGGTAGAGAGATATACGGTAGGATGATTGCGAATGAAATCGCGCACTCGATCCAGCGTCTCGCGAGCAGCGGCAGGATCATCAAACACTACGGAAAGCTTATTGGCATACAGCGCTTCATCTACATAGGTAATGTCGCCGTGAATCATATAGAACAACCCTTCAGATTCCACAATGATAATGCTGTTTCCGTTGGTATGTCCCTTCGCACGAATGAAATATACGCCATCACGAATCTTCTGGCTGGCAGGGAAGTTGTAATACGCACCGTCCGTAAACTGCACAGGTACAATATTGGGAATTCCCTGCAGCTCAGGCGCGGAAAGCTCTTCCTCGTTCACATAGATTTTTGCATTGGGAAAAGAGCGCAGCTCGCCCGAATGATCCGAGTGCTTATGCGTAAGCAATATCTTCGTAACCTGCTCGGGTTGATAGCCCAGCGACGCAAGCTCTTCCATGTAGCTGCAAATGTCCTTGCCCGTATATATGAGGCTTTCCGCATTCGGAACCTCTTCGGGCGTACCGGCAGGCAAACCTGTATCCACCAAAATGACCTCGTCACCGGTATCAATCAGGTAATTCTGCAAACTTCCGCGATAGCGCGTGTTGATATCGAACTTGTCGGGTCCTTCCTCGCCCCCGAAGACAAAGGGTTGAGAATAGAATCCGTCTTTCCTGAATTTGATAGCCTTGATCTCCATGCCTGTTTCCTCCCACTCTCTATTTTGCAAATTCCATACCCAGCATCGCCTTTTTTAGCAAATTACCGAGCTGATTTTGCTCCTCCTCCGATAAAGGCAAACATTCCCGCATCGCATCTGGAATATGGATTGCTTCCTGCTTCAACTGTTCCCCCTGCGCTGTCAGCGATATATACAGCTTACGCTCGTTCTCCTTCGGTCGGATTCTATCGATATATCCCTGTCTCTGCAAGCGTTTGAGCAGCGGGGCAAGCGTACCCGAATCCAAAAGCAGCTTTCTTCCAAGCTCGCCCTCCGTCATACTGCCAAATTCCCACAGCGCCAGCATTGTAAGATACTGCGTATACGTGAGTCCCAGCGGTTCCAACCGCGCTCTGTATTGCCGTATAATCTCTTTGGCACAGGCATAGAGCGGAAAACAAAGCTGGTTGGCAAGGCGTAAACCTTCATATGCCTCTTGCAACGCGGTTTCCGTATTGCCCATTGCCGTTTGAATTACAGCTGGCGAATCAGCCAGTTTTGCAGACCAATGCATTCGATCAGCTCCAGCTGTCCCTGCGCCCAGTAGAGATCCTCTTCCTCATCCTGATAATATTCCTTCAGAATATCAAAGGTCGTATAATCCTCGCGCGCTTCTTCCACCAACGTCTTCAACCATGCGAGACCGTCAATGGAAACCTGCAGATCATACCGAATCCAGTCCACAGGATTTTTGTATGTAGGAGCGGACTGCTTGGCTTCCAACTTGACTTCACCGCCCAAATCGAGAATTCGATCGGTGCACTTTTCCACATAGCCGCGCTCTTCTACGGCGTGCTCAGCATACTTCTCCGCAAGCTTGGTCAAACCTTCATTGGCAAAAATGCGGGATTGAATCGCATGCCCATCCGCCTGTTGAGAAAGACCGGTCACAATTGCTTGAAGCCCTGCGATGATTTTTTCATTCTGCGCCATGGAAAACCCTCCGTTATCATTTATTGTGTTGTACACCATCATATTGTGCACAACTTCAATAAATATTGTACTACTGCAGAAAGAATAAACAATCGAGAAACCAAAAGCATTTTCTCATAACGAGAAAATAAAGCTGAATTCTCTCATTTCACTCAAGAACTTGTCTGAGCGGAAGCGGCAATGCAATTTCATATATATTAGCCAGCTCTTCAGGCGTTGCGGTATATTTCCCCATAATCCATTCGCAAGTCAGACATATGCTTCCCTGACAATACAGGCGAATCACCATTTCGGTATTTTCATCCAGCGACTTCTCTAAAGTCCCCTTTAATACCTGACTCTTCAGAGATTCAAAATGGATTTCAGTCATGTTGCGTATAAACGACTCAAATCCGCCCGTATGGAGCAGCAGGTTTGCAAGGTAATCCCTGTGCTTGTCAAAATACCGTGCATTGTCCAGCAACAGCTGCCACCAATCATAATCCGGTTGCTCCAAGCGATTCATGATTTCGCGATGGTCGCGGGTATAATCCCACACGATCAAATCGTATTTATCCTTAAACTGCCGGTAGAAGGTTGCGGAGGAATAGCCGCAATTTTGTGCGATTTCGCGAATCGTGATTTTATCTACCGGCTTATTTTGCGCGATTTCCCGAAAGGAATCCGCCAAAAT
>JAFUAR010000282.1 GCA_017460585.1 Clostridia bacterium | reverse complement strand
CTTACCGAATCGACCTGCCAGACATGAACTATATTTATATGCCGTGGGTTTCGGGTACGTTCAAGCATGATTATCTTGACAGCGTAAGCAACAGGAATGCCATACTGCGATATAATTACGAAGACTTGTTCGTGATGAAAGTTGGTTTCTCAATGACCTATAACAGAGGTAATCATGCGTTCCGCGGTAACCTTGAAACAGCGGGAAACCTGCTCAATTCAACAAGGCATTTGTTTGGATTCAAGGAGAATGGGAGAGGACAGTATACCTTATTTAATATAGCGTATGCGCAATACGTGAAAGGTGACGTGGAATACACACACCTGATGCGCATTGACCAGCATAATGAACTGGCACTTCATGCAGGCTTCGGTATAGCATATCCATACGGCAATAGCAATGTGCTACCTTTCGAAAAGCGCTATTTCTCTGGTGGAGCCAATTCTGTGAGAGGTTGGAGCGTGCGCGGGCTGGGACCGGGAGCTTTCAAAGGAAACAACGGTGCGATTGACTTTATCAATCAGACTGGAGATATGAAACTCGACCTCAACGTGGAATGGCGTACATTCTTGTTTTGGAAAATCAATGGGGCATTATTTGTGGATGCCGGCAATATCTGGACATTGCGTGACTATGAGGAACAACCCAATGGGCAGTTTCGGCTGGATGAGTTCTATAAACAGATAGCTGTTGCTTATGGAGCAGGTTTCCGTCTAAATTTTGGCTATTTCATCCTTCGTTTCGACCTGGGAATGAAGGCAATTAACCCTGCCTATGAAAACAATAACGAGCATTATGCCATATTGCATCCAAAATTCAGTCGTGATTTCGCCTTCCACTTCGCGGTAGGGCTTCCATTCTGATAAGCCATTTGTTATTGTCGATAACGGCATTGAGACGGAATGTGGCTGATTCCACGATATGCCCGCATGATTCTATGGAGTCCATCTTGAGGAAATTACTCACTGTCATGTTAACAACAGCAGTTGAATCGCTCGTATAGTTCACCTCGTTAATCTCGATGTGCGCCGGCTCATCAGTCTTGTGAAGCATGTCGATATCTGCCTGATTCACATTTGAAGCTGCAAATCGCAACCACTGGTGAGTGTCACCAGTGCAAAAATTGCAGGCATTCTTATATCGCAAGTTGAAATAATTGGTCGCAAAGCTATCGGCTACTTCATACAGTTGCTCCTCACTTCCGTTGCGATTTGTCATGCATGAGGCAAGAAAAAGCAAGAAAATCCATGAATAGTGACTCATTTTCATATTAAAAAGATTAAAATCGTACAAAGGTAAATAAAATCTTTGGCATTACCCAGTATTTTTCATACTTTTGCATAAAAATAATAACAATAATGCTTAAATTCATATCGTTTGGCAGTGGCAGCAGTGGAAATTGCTATTTCCTATACACTGAAACAGATGGTATATTGATAGATTCCGGAATAGGTGTCCGCATGCTGAAAAAGTATTTTCATGACCACGGACTGCGATTACAGAAT
>JAFUAR010000281.1 GCA_017460585.1 Clostridia bacterium | reverse complement strand
CGCCGACGTCTCCACCGGCGCTGCAAAACAAAATATTGTATTGAAATCTCAAGATAGTTGACCCTGAAGTTTCATACGCGCTTTGGGCGGAAACTGCTCGTCAAAACGCGATAGCGCATCCGGATCAATTTGCGAAAACTGCTGACAAAACCAAATTCGACCATGAACGGAGGCAAACGTATGCTCCATGAGTTCAACTGCCATTAATTCTGAAAATGAAGAACCGTCGTCTGCAACAATTCCGTAGTCCGCCGCCTGTCGAAAGCCAAAGCGATGGTAATATTGAGGGTTGCCCGTAATCAGCACGCCCGAGAATTGCATTTCCTTTGCCTTGTCCAGTGAAATTCGAATCAAATTAGAACCGATCCCCAATCTTTGGCACGCGGGATGCACGCTGATCGGACCAAAGGATATGACCGGATAAACGATTTGATCTTCGGAGACCACCTTTGTGCGCGTATAGAAAATATGACCGCAGATTTCGCCGTTAGGCGCTTCGCACACATAGTTGAGTTCCTCAATTACAGCGGGATCACCGCGCATTGTATGCAAAATATAATGTTCATCACAACCGGGCTTGTATACATTCCAAAACGCCTCGCGCGTTACCGCCTCCACGGCAGCATAATCGTCAGGGCGTTCCAAACGAAAGGTATAGCCGTCCATAAATATCATCCTCCATACGAAGCAAGTCACAATCTTGGGCGGCTGATGTAAACTCACACCAAAATAGTGCCTGCGTTACTGCATTCTTTCCTGCTTGACCTTATGATCCACCACATGCCGACGCGCGAGTTCTCGAGTAACGTCTTCCAGCGATATTCCGCTTTGTACCATCAGCACCATCACATGATAGCACAAATCGGCAATCTCATAAATCGTTTCCTCCCGATCGCCGCCTTTGCCGGCTATTACGACCTCTGTACACTCCTCGCCGACCTTTTTGAGTATTTTATCTATTCCTTTTTCGAATAGATAGGTGGTGTAGCTCCCCTCCTTGGGTTCGGTTTTGCGACCCGCGATAAGTTTATACAGCCCATCATAGCTGAAGGGTTTGATTTCCTCAGAGAGATAAAGGGGCTGATAAAAGCAGCTTTCCGCGCCGGTATGGCAAGCGGGTCCATCCTTCACGACCTCAATGACCAGCGCGTCTGCATCGCAATCCGCAGTGATGCTCACAATATGCTGCACATTCCCGCTGGTCTCGCCCTTGCGCCAAAGGCATTGGCGACTGCGCGACCAAAAACAAGTGCGCTGCTCGGCGATGGATATGGCAAGGCTTTCCTCGTTCATATACGCCAAAGTTAATACTTCCTTGGTCCAATGATCCTGCACGATGGCGGGAATCAATCCATTCGAATCAAATTTCAGTTCCATAATGCACCTCAAATATTATAATCTCACTTCTATACCACTTTCACGCAGAAATGCCTTCAAATCCGGAATGAGCAGCTGCTTTAAATGGAATATGCTCGCCGCGAGTCCCGCATCCATACCTTCGTGCATAAAAAGGCGCGCAAAATCTTCCTTGCAACCCGCGCCTCCGGAGGCGATAATGGGCACCTTGCACCGTTCGGCGATCGCATCGAGCAATTCCAGATCAAAACCGCCGCGCACGCCGTCGGTATCGATGGAATTGACCACCAGCTCTCCCGCGCCATGCTCTACGCCGCGCTTTGCCCAATCCAGCGCATCCATGCCCGTGTCCTCTCGTCCTCCTTTGGCGAACAGGTGAAACGCGCCGTCTACGCGCTTAATATCCATACTGAGTACCACGCACTGGTCCCCGTACCGCTTTGCAGCCGCGCCGATGAGAGAAGGATCACGAATCGCGCCCGAGTTCACACTCACCTTATCCGCACCGCAGCGCAGCACGCGATCAAAATCGTCCAATGAATTAATGCCGCCGCCAACGGTAAGAGGGATAAACACCTGTGCCGCTACCTGCCGAAGCAGTTCCGTAAACAGCTTTCTGCCTTCAAAGCTGGCGGTAATATCGTAAAACACCAACTCATCCGCACCGCTCTCGTTATAAAAACGCGCCATCTCGACCGGATCCGCCACATCGCGCACCCCTTCGAAATTCACGCCCTTGACCACGCGACCATCGCGAATTTCTAAGCAGGGAATGATTCGCTTTGATATCACGTTTCTTCCCCCTTTGCCAAAGCAATCGCCCGAATGAGCGAGAGCTTTCCTTCATACAGCGCCTTGCCTATAATGGCTCCGTACAGATTCATTTGGGCGAGCGCACGGATATCGCTTTCAAAGCTCACCCCGCCGGAAGCAATCACTTGCAGTCCATCCACCTTCGCCAGAGCGCGATACAAATCGATATTGGCGCCGCTCAGGCATCCATCCCGACCGATATCGGTATAGATCACCGTAGAGATGCCCGCATCACGCAGCTTGGCGCAAAAATCCAAACCGGAGATGGACGTGGTCTCCTCCCAGCCGGAAACCGCCACGAGTCCATTCTTCGCGTCCACACCCACGGCGACAGCTTCCCCATATTTCGCCGCCATACGTTCCACAAAAGCAAAATCCCGCACGGCAATGGTGCCCAGTATCACCCTGCGAACGCCATTTTCCAGATAAGAAACGATGCGCGCTTCATCGCGAATTCCCCCGCCTACCTGTGTAAACAATCCTACTTTTGTGAGATTGCGAATCACCTCGGCGTTTTGCGGCTTGCCCTCGCGCGCGCCATCCAAATCGACTATATGCAAACATTCTGCTCCGTCATTCTGAAAGCTCAAAGCAATTTCAGCAGGATCGGAAGAATACACTTTCATTTGATCGTAATCGCCCTTCGTCAAGCGCACCACTCGCCCGCCGCGCAGATCGATTGCCGGAAAAATCCTCATGCCGAACCCCCCTAGATCTCTACAAACGCTTTGAGCAGCATAAGCCCCGCTTCCCCGCTCTTTTCGGGATGAAATTGCGTACCGTACACGCTGCCATTGCGCACCGCTCCGGTCACTGGAATGGAATAATCCGATGTCGCCAGCGTATATTCCCGACAGCGTTTGGCGTAATAGGAATGCACATAATACACATAACGTCCCGTTTCAAAATAGCGAAACAGCGGATCATCCTTCACGATATCCAGCCGATTCCAACCGATATGCGGTACTTTGAGTCCGGGCTCAATATCGTCTATCAGCGGACAAACCTCGCCCGGAATCAGCCCCAGCCCCTCATGCCTGCCGTACTCGTAGCTGGCTTCAAACAGCATTTGCATACCGAGGCAAATGCCCAACACCGGTTTTCCTGCGCCGACATCCTCGACCAAAGCCTCCTGCATACCCGATTGACGGAGCTTTCTTGCCGCGTCCGCGAACGCACCCACTCCGGGCAATATAATACGATCCGCCATATGAAGTTCCTCGGGCGTTTTCGCAATACAATGCTGCACAGAGAGCGCCTTGAGCGCAGAGGAAAGCGAGTACAAATTCCCTACGCCATAATCTACAATTGCAAGCATAACGCCTTCCCCTCCTACAGAGTTCCCTTGGTGGAAGGAATCTCGTCGGCATAATCGGCTTGAATGCGCACCGCCTGAGCCAGAGCACGTCCCGCCGCTTTAAACATACCTTCTACAATATGGTGGCTATTTTCGCCAGCGAGCTGCTGAAAATGAATCGACGATTCCAAGGTTCGAGTCATCGCCAACCAAAACTCCTTGACCAGCTCGGTATCAAAGGAACCGATCTTCTGGGCAGGTATTTCCATTTTCCAACCCAATACGGCGCGACCAGAAAGATCAACCGCACAGAGAAT
>JAFUAR010000280.1 GCA_017460585.1 Clostridia bacterium | reverse complement strand
GCTGAAATCGCTACGCGATTTCCGGGCGCAAAACCTGCAAGGAAGCGGACACTTGGTCCGCGTCCTCGCGGCGTACACGCCGCCGCTGCGGATTGAATGTCGGGGATTGCGATCCCCGACACCCCATGGGTGAATGGTAACCATAAAAAGCCGTATTGCGGTTCAGGAAGGGATAAAGAACAATGCGACGCGAGCGATGGATGAGCAAAATGAATCTCCGCCAGCGCACCACCCTGTGCGTCGCCGTGGTGGTACTGTTTGTAATGCTGACCGGTTTCGTCGTGGTTCATTTATGGATTCAATCCGCCAACCAGCGCATTGAAGGAATGTACCATATGCTGGCGGGCGAGGTTGAATCGCGCACAAACAGCTGCCTCGATTTATTGTATAATACCGCTTCTTCGCTGGCATATTCCAACGATATGCAGGGCGCGCTGTTTGCGCCGAGCGCGTTGGAGCGTATGCAGCGGCTGAGCAACGCGCGCAACGTACTGTTCGATTTTGAACTCCTATACCCCGATATGCGCAATATTATGATTTCCGAAGAAAACGGGCGCAAGGTATGCCTAACGAACGCCTACCTAAATGCGGAAATGAACGCCTTAGACGCGGCGGAGCCGGATTTACTGCTCTATGCAAAAAACGGCATCATCGCCTCGTTGGAGCAAGTTGGCGCCGGCAAACCGGCTTTCATATACATATTCCCCTTTCGGAGCGCGTTGTACCGAATGCCCACGGGGAATGCGCGCCGCGGCAACGCCTGTATTTTATATACGCTGGAGGGTATGCTTGGAAAGGACCTATTTCAGCAGGGAAGCCAAAATTTCGCCGTGATTGAAGACAGCGAACGCGCCTTCCCCATTTCCCTTTCCATGTCCGACGAGACTCGAGAAGCGCTGCTCGCACGCCATTCTGACATTGACCGAATGCACATTGAGGGCGTTGACTGCGTCGTTTATACCTTTGAGCTGCCTCAAATTCCATGGCGAATTGTGTATGCCATTCCCAGAAGCGATATTGTGCCCTTCAGCGCAAACCTTCGCCCGTTCATTTACCTGCTTGCCGCCGCCATGGTCGTTATTCTGATCGTATTTTTCAACCTGTTCCACATATCGCACAGTCTATCGGTGCTCATGACCTCCGTGCAGATCGCGCGCCTTACGGGGGAAGCGCATTCCTTTCGCTCCGCCAGTCTGCCGGAAACCCGTCGCCTTGCGGAAGAATTAAACCGCATGATGGATGAAACGCAGGCAAGCTACCGGCTGAGCGCGCAATCGCAGGAAAACGTGTACAAGGCGCTTCGCGCAAAGGACCGCGCGGAAATGGCGTTTTACCGCACGCAGATCAACCCCCATTTTCTGTTCAATACGCTGGAATGCATAAGAAGCATGGCGCGGCACTGCGGGGCGGAACCCGTGGAAACTCTGATTCGATATACTTCAAAAGTGCTGCAATATTCGCTGGTTTCAGAATACATTGTCCCCTTTGAGGAGGAATTGGAGAACGCGGAAATTTACTTGAAGCTCATGAATACGCGCGCGCTGAACGCCTACGATATTCGAACGCAGGTCGACCCCGAATGCCTGAAGGCGCCCATGATTTCCATGGTTTTACAGCCCGTATTGGAAAATTCCATATTGCACGGCGCGCGAGGGCTGCGCTCCCGTAAATTTATATTGCTGCTGCGCGCCCGAAGGGGCAAACACGGCGCGTTGGAAATTGATATTGCCGACAACGGCGTCGGCATCGCGCCGGATGCGCTGGCGCGCCTTCGCCGAATATTGGAACGGGAGCGCGTAGACGGATTGGACCGTGAGAGCATTGGGATTCAAAACGTCGTTCACCGCCTGAAACTGGCGGACGATCGGTGCGAAATACGCATTCGCTCGGTGGAGGGTCATTTTACACTGGTTTCCATTCGCATTCCGGAGCAGCTTACATTAAACGACGACCTGCGCCGTACGCAGTCCGCGCAAAACGACGGTTTCGGAACCGCTATATAGTAATGAGCCTTTGAATGTCTGATTCCATCAAATCAAGCATTCAAAGGCTCAGGTTTTTTCGTTCTTTTGTTCCTGACGGTATTGCTCGGGCGATTTGCCCATGCGCTTTCGAAACAGGCGTCCAAAGTAGCCGGCATCCGGATAACCCACCGCTTCCGCAATGGCGGAAACGGACTGCGCGCTTCGGCGAAGCCGAATTGCCGCTTCGCATACGCGCACGTCAATAATAAACCGACCGAGCGTAGTACCCGTATATCGTTTAAAGCATTCGCTCATATATACTTCGGATACAAAAAACTGCTTTGCAATTTCGGCATTTTTCCATTTCGCCGCGTAGTCCATGGCGACATTCGCCTGAATTTGCCCCACCATTGCATTGGCGCTGAATACAAATCCATAGCGTTTGGAGGCTTCGGCTTCGCGCTCCATCGTTTCACGATGATCCAAATTATCCCAAGCCCTGCTCATACCGGAAACGAGCAAATCATTCGGCAGCGGTTCGGCGCTGCGAATGGTATATACGGCATTTCCGCTCGAGCCAACGCCTTTTTGGCAATACGCGTCATCATCCGGAAGCCGGATGGGTTCCAGCGAAAGATAGCAATATTTCCATTCCTCCGCCTTTGGCGGAAGCGCTTCATCGCTCGCAAGCTCTTCCGCGCGATTCAGGCGCTCGTTCAGCTTCTTTGCGACGCGGCGCACTTCCTCTTCATCCAGCGGCTTGAGTAAATAATACAACACACCCTCTGAAATCGCCTTGCGGGCATATTCAAAGTCGCGATATGCGCTCACGATGACAGCCGCGCGCGTGCGCGCTTCCTCCAAAAGCCTGCCTGCCAGCTCCAATCCGTCCATGCCCGGCAGGCGGATATCCG
>JAFUAR010000279.1 GCA_017460585.1 Clostridia bacterium | reverse complement strand
TACCTGTACGATTCCGTGCCGGGCGGCATAGGTCTTTCAGATCGCGTGTTTGAAATGGACGACGCGCTGCTGATGGGGGCGCGGGATATGCTCGCCGCCTGTCCCTGTGCGGACGGCTGCCCAAGCTGCGTGGGCGCCACGGCGGGGCAGGGTTCCAAGTTTACATTGACTCGAATATTGAACGATATAATTCGACAAAAGGAGCGATAGCATGAGTGCGAATATCATCACCTTTACGCAGGATGCGCTGACAAAGGAAAACTTGCAGGATAAGGGCTGGGTGCTGGTGGATTTCTGGGCTGCATGGTGCGGTCCGTGCAAAATGCTCGCGCCCACTGTGGAAGCGCTCTGTGAAGAGCTTGCGGGGCAGGTAATTGTGGGAAAACTCAATATTGATGATTACACTGATTTCGCCATATCGCTGGGCGTAGTCAGCATTCCCACGCTGGTACTGTTCCACAACGGCGAAGAGGCGGGCAGGCTCGTCGGTCTTCAAACCAAGGACGCCATTTTGGAAATGATTCGCGGCGCGCAGCAGGCGTAATGGCAGTATTCGGCGATGGCGCTTGCTTTGCCGCGACCAATCTGCTACAATACTCATAAGAGCCCTGCGATCCCGCATTGAGCGGGAGTGAAAGGAGATTGAACCATATGGAACGGTACCGAATCGCGCTGGATGCGATGGGCGGCGATCATGCTCCGGATGAAATTGTGGCGGGCGCGGTGCTTGCGCTCAAACGCTATCCGGATATCGAAATACAGCTGTTTGGACCCTCTGAACGCATTCGCGCGCTGGTGCCTGAGGACGACGCGCTCAAGTCGCGCGTTTCGATATGCGAAGCGCCCGAGGTGATCGACATGGAGGAAGCGCCGGTAATGGCGGTGCGCAAAAAGACCAATTCCTCTTTGGTGCAGGCGATGCTCGCGGTGCGCGACAAGCGGGCGGACGCGGTGGTTTCCGCCGGTTCGACCGGCGCGGTGCTGGCGGGCGGTATGATGCGCATGGGACGCATTCAAGGGATCGACCGACCGGCGTTGGGACCTGTATTGCCGGGCGTATCCAAGCCATGGATACTGATCGACTGCGGCGCAAACGTGGATTGTCAGCCCAGATTTCTGGTGCAGTTCGGGCTGATGGGCAGCGTATATATGGAGCAGGTCATGGGCGTAAAGCGGGCGGATGTAGGATTAGTGAATATTGGCGTGGAATCGGAAAAGGGCAACCGACTCACCAAGGAAACCTACGCGCTCATGCAGCGCCAGAACAGCTTCCATTTCGCGGGCAATTGCGAGGCGCGCGATGTACCGCTGAGTAAGTTCGACGTAGTGGTCGCCGATGGTTTCGACGGCAACATCATACTCAAATACACCGAGGGTCTGCTTAGCGCAATGATGACCATGCTCAAGCAGAGTATGATGTCGACCACCCGTACCAAAATAGGCGCGGCGCTGAGTAAACCTGCGTTTCGTGAATTTAAAAACAAGCTCGATTATAACGAGGTAGGCGGCGCGCCGCTGCTGGGCGTGGACGGAGCGGTGGTCAAGGCGCACGGCAGTTCCGGCGCAACGGCAATGTCCAACGCCATTCGTCAAGCGCGCGAAATGTGTGTAGGTCAGGTTACAGAAAGAATTAAAGCGGGGCTGAAAAGCCTCAATCTGGAAAGCGAAGGAGAGTAAAAATGGATAAGCAGAAGGTTTTTGATACGGTAAAGGGCTATATTTTGAATCAGCTGAGCGTTTCTCCCGACAAGGTCACGCAGAATGCCGACCTCATCAACGATTTGGGTGCGGACAGCGCCAATCTCATGATGCTGGTGATGGATCTGGAAGCCGAATACGATATGACGGTAGAGGACGATGAGATTGTAGGCATTCGCACTGTGGGCGATATTGTGGATTGCATTGTAAAGAAGGCCTGAGTTCATCGAAAGCACTCATGCAAAGACTCGGCTACGAGGTTCAGAATGAAAAGCTGCTGGAAACGGCGCTGACGCACCCCTCCTATGGCGGCGATCACCACGTAGAGCATTATCAGCGCATGGAATTTCTAGGCGACGCGGTATTGGAGCTCGTGGTTAGTCAATATTTGTTCCACGAATTGCCCGAGGTAGACGAGGGGAAGCTCACGCGCCTGCGCGCCGCGCTGGTGCGCGAGGAAACGCTGTATCATGCGGCGAAGCGCTTGGGTTTGGGCGAGTATATTCGCCTGTCGGTGGGCGAAGAACGCTCCGGCGGGCGCAATAAGCCATCCATACTGGCGGATGTGCTGGAAAGCGTGTTTGCCGCGGTATATTTGGACGGCGGCATGGAGCCGGCGCGACGGGTTATTTTTTCCGTGCTTTCGGAAGAGTTGGAGCCCTCGCGTCTGGCGGATCGGCTGGATTCAAAATCGCGCCTGCAGGAGGTCCTGCAGCAGAACAGCCATATGCCTAGATACGATTTTATCAAAATGGAGGGACCGCCCCACGCGCCAACCTTCTATTACCGCGTGAGCGACGGCGAGAATGTGCTGGGCGAAGGCAGCGGATCCAGCAAACAGCAGGCCCAGCAAAAGGCCGCGTTGGATGCATTGAACAGAATGGGAGCGTTATCCTGATTTGCGACTGAAGAAACTCATTATTCACGGCTTTAAATCCTTTGCCGATCGGGCGGAAATATCCTTCGATGGGGGCATTACCGGAGTAGTCGGTCCCAATGGCTGCGGAAAGAGCAACATTGCGGATGCGGTGCGCTGGGTGTTGGGCGAACAGAGCGCCAAAACCCTGCGCGGTACTAAAATGGAGGATGTAATATTCAACGGCACCGAGCGGCGTAGGAGGCTCGCCTTTTGCGAAGTGTCGCTGGTATTCGACAACGAGGACAAAGCCTTGCCGATCGATTTCGCCGAAGTATCCGTCACACGCCGCGTCTACCGGAGCGGAGAGGGCGAATACAAGATTAACGGCGCGCAATGCAGATTGCGCGATATCATCGATCTTTTTCGCGATACCGGCGTGGGCAAGGATGGTTATTCGCTCATCGGACAAGGGCGTATTGATGAAATTCTATCGCAGAAGAGCGAGGATCGCCGTCAGGTGTTTGAAGAAGCCGCGGGAATTGTAAAGTACAAAGCGCGCAAATTGGAAGCGCAGCGCCGCATGGAGCATACGCGCGACAATTTGTCCCGCGTGGAGGATATTCTTACGGAGCTCAATGATCGCGTGGAACCTTTGCGCGTGCAGAGCGAAGAGGCGCGAGAGTATCTTGCGCTGCGCGACGAGCTCAAGTCTCTCGATTTAAATGTGTTTCTCGTGCGATCAAAGCGCAACGAGGAGCGCATTCTGGAATTGAACCAGAGTATCGATTCGCTTGCTCAGGCGTTGAACGAGGGCAACGAGCATATCGCCGAGCTTTCCGAAAGGCGCGAGGAGATTCAAACCGAGTTGGACGCAAAGGAAGCCGATACCGCCGAAACGCGCGACGAGGTTCAGCAACTCATTCGAGACGTGGAGGCGCGCGAGGGCTCGGTCAACGTGCTGAAGGAGCGCATTCAGTCCTATGAGCGCGATCAGGCGCGCATTCAGTCTGAGCGCGAAGCTGCGCTCTCTGGTCAGGAGGGCATTGCGGAGCGCATTGCCCGCATGGAGGCGATGATTCAGGGGGAAACCCGCGAGGTAGAAATCGCGCGGGTCGTTCAGTCCGAGGCGGAGGCGGCGCTCGCGGCTTCTGAAAACGAGCTCATGTCGCTTGAAGAGCAGTCTGAGCGGGAAAAACAGCGCATTATACAGGCGATGAACCGCCTTGGAGATGTGCGTTCCCAGAAGGCGCGTCTGAGCGCAATGAAGACCGCGATCGAAGATCGGCTTTCCGTAATGGCGCAGGATCGTACCCGCGAGCAGGCGGGCGCAAGCGCGTTGGGCGAGCAGGTAGCCGAAGCGCAGGAGGTCGTACGTCAGGAGCGGGAACAGCAGCGTGAAATTCAGCGTAAGATCGATGCGGTCGCGCAACAGCTCGCGCAGGCCAATGAACGCGGGCAGGCGCTGAGCGCGCGCCTCGCGGAGCAGATTGCACAGCGAGAGCAGCGTTCTTCGCGTCTCAAGCTGCTTAAAGAAATGCAGCGCGATTATGAGGGCTACAATAATTCCGTGAAACAGGTGCTGCTTCAGGCGCGCAGAACGCCCAACAGCGGCGTTCACGGAGTGGTGGCGGATATTATCCGCGTGCCGGAGCGGTTGGAACGCGCGCTGGATATGGTACTTGGCGCGTCGTTGCAAAACGTTGTGGTGGATCGCGACGAGGACGCCAAGCGCATGATCGAATATTTGCGCAAAAATCGCTTTGGTCGCGCTACGTTTTTACCGATTCAATCCGTACGCGGGCGCACGCTGAATTTGCAGGAGCGCAAGGTGCTGGATATGCCCGGCTGCGTGGGTCTTGCATCCGAGCTCATCGGGTTTGACGCGCAGTATGCGCCGGTCATTGAGAATCTTCTGGGGCGTACCGTGGTGGCGGAGGATTTGAACAGCGGTATCGCCATTCAGCGCGCGGGGCATTATCAGTTCCGTCTGGTCACTTTGGAGGGCGACGTTATGCACTCCGGAGGATCCATGACGGGCGGCAGCGTACAGTCTCGAATGACCAGCTTGCTCTCCCGTAGCAGGGAGATTCAGGAGACGGAGGAAGCGCTGCGGAGCATCGAAGCAGAACTTGGACAGCTGCGTGCTCAAACGACTGCGGAGGAGCAAACGCGCGCGGATTATAAGAAGCAGCGGAACGAGTGGTATGATGCGCTTCACAGGCAGGAGGTGCTCTCCGCTCGAGCCGAGACGCAGCTGCAGGCGGTGCTGGAGGAACAAAAGGGAAATCAGGCGCGGGCAGACCGCTCGGAGCAGGAGCGCGTTCGCTTGGCGCATCAATTGGAGGAAATCGAATCTTCGCTCAAACGGCTAAGCGAACAGCAGCAGAGCGAAGAGGACAGCCATACCGTCCGTCAGGAAGAAGTGCAGAAGCTGCAGGAGAAAATATACGCCCTGCGCACGCTATTGGAAAGCAAACGTACCGATACCGCGGAAGCTCGCATCGCGCTGGTGCGTCGAGAAAAGAGTTTGGAAGCGAAAATTGAGGAAT
>JAFUAR010000278.1 GCA_017460585.1 Clostridia bacterium | reverse complement strand
CTGAAACCGCTATGCGGTTTCCGGGCGCAAAACCTGCAAGGAAGCGGACACTTGGTCCGCGTCCTCGCGGCGTACACGCCGCCGCTGCGGATTGAAAGTCGGGGATTGCGATCCCCGACACCCCATGGGTGAATGGTAACAGGAGAATTTGCGTTCCTTTGGATACGCAAGAATTCTCTATTGACAACTACTGAATATTCCTTATAATGAACGCGGAACCCAATTCACCAAATTACAAGGAGATATGTCTATGAGCACCAAGGGCAATCGCGATTTTCGACCCGCCTTTCACTACGCGCCTCCCGTCGGTTGGATTAACGACCCGAACGGTCTGCTCTACGAGGACGGCACGTGGCATCTGTTTGCGCAGCACAATCCGGATGAAGCCGTATGGGGTCCCATGCATTGGCGGCACGCAACCAGCACAGATTTGCTCCACTGGCAGGACCACGGCGTCGCGCTCGCGCCAGATGAACTGGGCATGATCTTTTCTGGAAGCGCCATTATTGACAAGGGCAATACCTCCGGTCTGGGTGAAGGCGGCGACCCTATGATTCTCATGTTTACTCACCATGGGGAGCACGAGCAACAGAGCATCGCCTATTCCAACGACCGTATGCACTTTACCAAGTACGAGGGCAATCCAGTAATTCCCAATTCTGATCAGCGGAATTTCCGCGACCCCAAAGTATTCCGCAAGGAACAGCTCAATTGCTGGTCGGTAGTGCTGGCGGCGGGCGATCATGCGGATTTCTACGCTTCAAATGATTTTATTCATTGGCGTAAGACCGGTGACTTCGGCAAGACGGAGAACAAGCTGGGCGGCGTGTTTGAGTGCACCGATCTGTTCCCGCTCACCGCGCCCGATGGCAAAATCGTATGGGTGCTGATTGCCAGTATGGCGCAGCTCGCGCCCTTCGGCAGCGGCAGAATGCAGTATTTCTTGGGTGAATTCGATGGGGAGACCTTCCGCGAGACCATCCCGTCCGACCATCCAAGAATTTTGGATGGCGGATTTGACGATTATGCCGCGGTCACCTTTGCCAATACCGATCGCAGATTGATCGTGGGCTGGGCGGCGTCGCCGGGCTATGCCGGCACACAGCCGACCAATGAGTTTTGCTGCATTATGACCTATGTGCGCGAGCTTTCGCTTGTGGATACGGATACGGGCTTGCAGCTCGCCTTCAAGCCCATTACACCGGAATTTGCATTGGAAGAGGTTCCCGCGCAGCCCTTGCCGGAAGACAGACCGATGTTCTTCGTGCCGACTACCGAAGGGGCGTTGCCGGGCGAATTGTTCCACATTCATGTGGAGGCGGATTCCATATTTACGCTGACGCTTTCCAACGAAGACGGCGAGGCGCTGAATATTTCCGTGAGCTCTGAGCAAAAGCTGGTGGTGGATCGCACCAAATCCAGCAATAACCACTTTAGTCCCATGTTTGATTCGGGTCTGTTCTCCGTGAGCTCCATCAACCGCAACAATGTGGGTAAGATGACGCTGGACGTCTATTTTGATAAGATGATCGCCGAATCGTTCTTGGACGATGGAACGGTGATCAATTCAACGGTGGTATTTCCCGAAAAGCCCTATCAGAAGGCCACGCTTCACGGCTTTGGTAAGCTGTGGATCGGCAAAACGAAGGGTTAAGCATTCCATATAGCTATATAGCGCAGAAACGGAGGGGACAATTGCCCCTCCGTTTCTGCGCTTTGGTTTTTCTTTTACAGACAGTCCGAATAGAATTCGCGAATGTATTTTTCCACATCGCTCTTTGTGCCGGTAAACGCTCCGGGCGTCTCCATTTTAAGCGAGACGCAAGCCGTGGCGTAGAGCAGCGATTCGCGTATATCCGCGCCGCTCATTCGCATGGCGAGGTAACTGCCGAAGGTGGTATCGCCGCGTCCCGTGCGTCCGGACAGATTGCGCGCGCGTACGGGACAGGTTCGTATCTGGCGCCCGTCGTATACCAGCATTTCACTGTTGTGCGATATGAGTATTTCTTTGGCGCCCCAGTCATACAGGCGCTTTGCGGCGGCGACGCGATCGGTGTCTCCGGTCAGTATTTCCGCCTCCGCGGCATCCGTTTTGAGAAAATCCATATAGGGAAGATATGTTTGCTTGTCCGCCCAGTCGTGAAATACCATTTTGCCGCCCTCATTGTGGCGCAGGAAACCCTGCGCATCGGCGGATACCATGCCACGGGATTTTAGCGCTTCAATGAGTTCATTGGGGAAATCGCCAAACAGCAATCCCGCCAGATGGCAAAGCCGCCATTCAATGTCGGGCAGTTCATTCGGCAGGATTGGATCGGATTGTGCGGCGCAGCTGGAATTGCGGCGCTCTCGATCTGCGGTGAAATATTCGTTGCGCATCAAGGTGGTATATTGAGAGGGCAGCAGCGCTTTGTCTTCTTCCGGTACGCGGATGGAATCCATAATGTCCGCATCCTGCGGCGCGATCTTGACCGCTGCAAATACGCTAGGGTTGGCGGCGTGCGCAGCGGGAGCGCAGAAAGTTACCGCGCCGCCCGCCGAACGATCCTCCTGTCCCGTATAATCGATGTTGACATCCCGCGTAGCGGGTCCCAGTATCAATAAATCATAACGTTTCATATATTCAGCCCCTGAAATTAGCGGTATTGAACGCCCTTTCCGAGTACAAGGCATTCGTATGCGCGGCGTATTTTTTCGTAGTTGCCATCGCGGTCGAGCACTATGCCGCGCCCAACGCCGTCAACCACCGTACCGCGCCCAATCTCGTTTAGCTTTTCCTCCAGTTCCCTCAGGAGCTCCGGCGCGCTTCCGGGCGGCGTGCTGCGCCCATCGAAAATAATGTGCAGCCACACGGTCACGCCCTCCGCCATTTCGGTGAGCATCAACGGGTAATCAATGCAGCCGTGGCTGGATTTGTGCGTAAGATACGCCAACAGGTGCAAATCGTGTCCGGTTTCTTTCGCGCGTTGAATCGCCTGGAGGAATACGGGATTGGTGCGGAAGGAGCCATCCTGTATCGCGTTGTCCATGCGCACGTCGTCCTGCAGCACCACGCGCCCCGCGCCAAGGTTGCTGTGTCCCGCTTCAGAATTGCCGGGTTTGCCCGCCTGCAGACCTACATCCTCGCCCGAGGCGCGCAGCTTGGTATAAGGATACTGCGCAAGCAATCGATCCCATTCGGCGGTATCGGCGAGGTAGATCGCGTCGTTCTCATCTGCGGAACCGAATCCCCAGCCGTCCAGTATAATCAGCATGACCTTGTCGTTCTCAAAGGCTTCGTTTTCAATAATGGGCGAGCCCGTCATTTCGATGGGCTGCTTCAATCCCAAAATCTTGAGCAGGGTGGGGGATACGTCGCCCGCGCGACCACCCTCCCGCAGGCGCACCTCTCGCCGCTTCGGATCGAGCACAATAAAGGGTACCAAATTGGAGGTGTGCGCTACGTGGGGCTTGCCCTCGGGCGTGTAGAGCGTTTCAATGTTGCCATGGTCGGCGGTTACGCACACCACATAGCCGTGGTCGCGGGCATATTCCGCCACTTTCGCCACCGTATCGGAAATCACGTGGCAGGCTTCCAATTTCGCTTCGCGGCTGCTGGTGTGACCAATGACGTCGCCGTTCGCGAAATTGGTTAGTATAAAGTGGTAGCCCTCATCTACCGCCTCCATGACCTTTACGGAGACCTCCGGCAGGCTGAGTTCCGGCTTCTGGTCAAAGGGGATGCCCTTCGGCGAGGGGATTTTAAGGTCGGTTTCACCGGGGAAGGGCTGGTTTTCGCCGCCGTTAAAGAAAAAAGTGACGTGCGCGTATTTCTCACTCTCCGCGCAGTGAAACTGCGTAAGTCCGGCTTCGGCAATCACCTGCGCCAGCGGCTTTACCACTTTTTCCGGCGCGAAGGCGATGGGTAAATCCTTGAACTTATCGTGATACATTGTCATAATCACGAAGTCCAGATCGGGCATATATTCGCGTTCAAATGGAGCGAATTCCGAATCGGTAAACGCCTCGGTCAGCTCAATTTCACGTTCGCCCCTGCGGCAGCAGAAGATCACGCTGTCGCCATTTTGTATTTTCCCAATGGGTTTGCCGTTTTCGTCTACGCGGGCGAGCGGTTCCATAGTATAATCCGTTTGCCCGTTTTGATAGGCGGTTTCAACCGCCTTTGCCAGCGCAATCGCGCCGCAATCGCGTGCATTCATATTCATTCCTCCCAAAGCTCGGTCTCTATTGGCGCTTCGTCATATTCTGGGAAACAAGTCCAGCAACTGGCTGAAATGCGTAATGAAGTGATCGGGCTTGTTTTCCTCCGTCACCTTCTGGGGTTTTTTGTTGGGGTACTGTACTGCCACGGTCATACCCAGCCCCGCTGCCTTCGCGCCCACAATATCGCGATTGAGATTGTCGCCCACATAGCAGGTTTCCTCTGCGCGCGCGCCGCATTCTTGCAGCGCATAGTAGTAAATCGCTGGGTGGGGCTTGCGAATCAGGCATACGGAGCTCTGCTGCACCGTGGAAAATAGGTCGCGTACGCCGTCGCGATCCAGCCAGTCGTCCACCTCCTGAACGCCTACCAGATCGGATACGATACCCAGCGTGTAGCCCCTTCGTTTGAGCTCGCGCAGCGTTTCAATGCCGCCATCGGTCACTACGCGTTCGCCCTTACTCTTGCGGTATGCCCACGTGAGCGCGCCGGCATTCGCCTCTACGCGCTCGCGAGGGTAGTCATACGCCAGCCAGCGCGTCCATAGTGTTTTTTCCGGCGCTTCGCAGTAATAGGTGAGTGCCCATTCGCGGTATACATCGTATCGGGGTTCAATGACATTGTGATAGAATTCATCCGCGTCGCGGGTTTCGCCCAGCAAATCTACAATCTGCTGGCGCGCCGCGCGGCTGTATTCCTCATCGGGGCGAATGACGCGCAGCGTGTCGCCCAGATCGATGAACAGCGTGGTAATCATGCTTGGCTCACCCCCTGCAATATCGGCAGATCGAGTATATCGATAAAGCGATGTACGATGAAATCAGGCTTGTTTTCGGCGGTAATTGTTTTTGTGGCGAGCTTTTCTTTGGAAATGAACAGTATATTCGCACCGAGACCTGCCGCCTTTGCGCCGGTAAAATCGCGCTTCAAGTTATCGGCAATGTTTGCGCACGCCTCCGGCGGCAATCCCAGCGCCTCGCAGCCGAGTCGGTACATTTGCGGGTCGGGCTTGCGAATGCGCGTGATGGAAGAAAGAATTACCGCGTCGAATAGCGACTCCAATCCATCCTCGCGCAGCCAGTCGTAAATCTCGGTTTCTCCGATCAGGTTGGAAATAATGCCCAATCGATACCCCCGTTCCTTTAAGGTGTGGAGTACTTCCAGACCGCCTTTTACCACATGGCGCAGTCCTTTTACCTGTCGGTATTGGTAGGTGAGTTCATGGCAGATCGGTCGAAGCGCTTCTTCCGGCATATCCGGCAGCAGCCAGTCGTGCCACAGATCGAAATCGCCCGCTTCCTTCCACTGAGACAGCGCCCATTCGCGGTAGGGCTCGTATCGCGCGTCAATCACCTTTAGAAATGCATCCGGATCGCTGCCATGAGCGAGCTCCGCCATACGCGCCCGCGCGCGCGCCTGATGCTCCGGCGCGGGATCGCAGATGCGCAGCGTGCCGCCCAGATCGAAAAAAACGCCTTGCAGCTTCATGGGTATTCACCTCACTGCCCGAGCGGCGGGAATAGTTCCAGCAGCTCCGGTATGGCGCGAATGCGGAAGTGCGGCTCACGGGTGGGCGACTTGCCTTCGCGATCCGCCGTGCCCGCGTCCTCGAACAGCACCATACAGCCGAAGCCCGCATCCAGCGCGCCCTCTACGTCGCGCACGGGGTTGTCGCCCACATAGGCGCAATGCTCCGGCTCAGAACCGATGCAGCGCGCCGATAGCAGATAGATTGCCGGATCGGGTTTGCGCAGGCGCACCTTGGAGGAAAGAATGACCGTTTTGAAGCAGTCCGCGACACCCGCGGTGCACATCCAATCGGGAATTTCGGTTTCCGTAATGGTATTGGCGATGATACCCAGCTTATATCCGCGTTCTTTGAGCGCGCGCAGCGTGGTTTCTACGCCTTCATGCGCCAAACGGCGACCATCGTGATCGCGCCACAGGCGCGTGAGCTTCGCCGCGTGTGGCGCGACTCGATCGGCAGGATAGTCCGGCAGCAGGTATTGCAGCCAAAGCTCCATTTCGCTCACGTCCAGAAGCTGCGATTTCGCCTGTTTGCGATACGTCTTCCAGCGCTTTTCCAGCGTATCGTAAAATTCGTCGTGCGATTCCGTCGCGCCGACCAACGCCATCAGCTCCGCCTCGGCGTTGGCGGCGAATTCCGCGTCCTCCACCACGTAGCGCAGCGTCGCGCCAACGTCGAAGAAAATGGTATCGATGCCCGCGTTCGTCATATTGCATTCTCCCTTCGGATAATCTGAGGTATTTCCATTAAATCGTCAATTCGGTCGTCGGGCGCGTAACCCAAACCTTCCATGCCCAGATCGCGATGGGCGACGGAAGGATTGCGAATCTGAATCATGCGCGCCCATCCCGCGTTGCGCGTGCCGCGCACATCGCGCGACAGAGTGTCGCCCACGTAGGCGAGTTCATTGGGGGAAAGGTGCATACGCGCTTCCGCAATGCGGAAAATGTCCTTTGAAGGCTTGCGAATGCCTGTTTCTGCGCTGGTGATTACGCACTCCATATACTCCGTCAAATGATATTCCGCTAAAAAATGGGGAACGATGGAGAGGGATATAATATTGCTGATTACGCCCGTGCGAATGCCCAGCTTCCGAAGCGCATCGAAGCACTCTGTCAAGTGAGGGCGGCGCAGGTTGCGCACGCGCTCGTAGTCGTATAGAAAGGAGAGCTCTTCGGAAATCGGGCGAAGCCGGTCGCGACCGATGCGCTGTTCACGCAGAAAGTAGTCGTTCCAGATGATTTCGGTGGGCAGCTCTCGAAGCGATTCTTCGGTTTCATGCTTGTATATTTCGGAATTGACGTCAAGCTGGCGGGCGAGCGCATCCGGCGTGATATCGAGCGGAATATCATAATCCGCCAATCGATCGATGAG